>JAITST010000103.1 GCA_031287585.1 Planctomycetaceae bacterium
TTTTCGCCGTCAAGACGGAGTATCTCCGCTTAATTCACTCTGCCCAACTTTTTCAATCTCAAATACCGGTTTATATTGCTACCCAAATTCCTCATCCCAATCCAAAACTTCGTCCTCGTAAAACCAATACTCCGCAACGATTCAATTCTCAACCGCAATATTCTTGCCGCTGTAAGCCGAATCACAATACGCCTTCTCGCAGCCCGGTTGCGGCTGATCCGGCAACACATCCCAATACGGCACACTATCGTGAACCTTCGCTGTTGTCACTCCATAACCCCATATCAATTTCCAAAACGCATCAACACAAGGATGGTTTTTGTAACCGAAAAAATTCACGTCACCCTTCTTCGCCCAACTTGCATCACAATCCTTCTGCGCAAGTTTATGCTTGTTATGCTCAAACGATTGCGGCACCTCACCGTTCTTGAGTTGTGCGTTCTCTTCTTTCGTATGATGTTGTCGCGGCACTTCAACGAACGTGCCGTCAACGAGTGTACCGCCTCGCGGCTTAATGCTTTTCTATTCGAGCGTTGCGAGGAACTTGTCGAAGAGGAATTCGTCGAGATGAGCATTATTCATCTCGTCGGAAAGGTTATATTGGGATTTCAGGACGATAATTTTGAACATGAGGACGGCATCGAAAACGGTCGTCCACCTTTGGGCTGCGGCTTGCGAAGCACGCGAGAAGAGGACGAAAGGATTCCCAAGCGACATCGGCGGCGAGACGTTTAAGGGAAATCGTTGAGGCTATTTCAAAAACTACCCGCATGGGTGTGTAAAACTTAGTGGGGGATCCATTTGGCGTTAAATTTGCTCGCTACCATCGCATCAAAATAAGTTAACAAGGATTTAGGGCATTATTTTGTTATGTTACTCGGACATGGCATTTTTTGTGCCATTTAGTTGAAAACAAAATCCCCCACTAAAGTTTACACACCCTACCCGCATACCCGCATTTAGAATTCTACCACCCCCTTGTAGTTTTGGAAAAATATGGTAGAATGTTACGAAACTTTGGGGGGCGGTAGCTCAGTTTGGGAGAGCGCAACGTTCGCAATGTTGAGGTCGAGGGTTCGATCCCCTTTCGCTCCATTTGTTTTTCATTGTGCCGTGTTGGTCGGCGGTGCAGCTTACTTCAATATAATCACCCGTAACCATCGGTTTTTTGTCCTCGCGGACATCTCGCAATGACTACTTCCAAAATCCGTTTACGACTTGGTGCTGTTGACGATACCGCTACTGTATTACGGTTTATCCGTGAACTTGCTGACTACGAAAAATTATCTGACAAAGTTTTCATAACAGACGAAACGTTACGTGAGTGGATTTTGTCGAGACGTGTTGAGGTGTTACTCGCGGAAAGTGACAACGGCGATGAGGCGGTCGGGTTCGCTCTCTACTACTTTACGTATTCTACATTTAGCGGTCGGTCGGGACTTTACATCGAAGACCTGTTTGTTCGTCCGCAATTTCGCCGACGTGGAATCGGAACTATGTTCTTTCGCGAGATTGCCAAAATTGCGGTCGAACGAAATTGTTTCCGTGTTGATTGGGTTGTGCTGGATTGGAATGTCAACAGTATCGCGTTTTACAAACGGCTGGGAGCGCATTCGGTTGACGAGTGGCTCACGTACCGGCTCGACGGGAACGAACTGAACAAACTCGCAATGGAGAAAAGTTGAGAAATTTTATGATACGTTTTGTGTATTTTGATTTTGGTAACGTTTTGGTTTATTTTAGTGTTCCGCGACTGTTAAAACAGGTTCGCGATGTTGTAGATGCAAACGCGGCGACAATTGAACAAATGTCGGAAGTAGTGTTTGGCAGCGGGCTTGAAAACCGCTTTGAGACCGGACTAATAACTGAAGCGGAATTTCTGGACGAGTTTCAGTCTATAGTTGGTAAAAAGTTGCCAGTGGACAAACTACGTCAGGCGGTGAGCGACATTTTCTCGCTAAACCAAGCGATTTTTCCGGTATTGCAGTCGTTAAATGACGCAAACGTGCCACGTGGTATCCTGTCGAACACATCAATTATGCACTGGGAATTTTGTAAGATAAAGTATCCAATAGTCCACGAGTTGATACCATCAAATCACGTCCTAAGTTATGAAGCCGGTTCAATGAAACCAGAACAAGGAATCTACAAAACGGCACTGCAACAGGTAACAAAGGTAATGCCAAGTATCCAATCGCAAGAAATACTATTCATAGACGACCTCGAACACAATGTACAAGCCGCAAAAAAATTCGGCTTCGACGCGGTACGTTACACCGATACAAAAAATTTGACAGCGGAATTAAAAAAGAGAGGATTGGAGGTAGGATGAGTGGTGTTTATCGACAGGCAAACCATCGCACGGCACGAAAATTAAAACGATATAAAGGCGTTGTACGCAACGTTTTTACCGCCTCATCTTTGTACAATCTTAAAAATCATTTTTTTTATTTCGCTTCTTTCACGCTTTTTACGCAAAAAAAATAATTCGTCTCCGCCTGTATCTTTTCGTATTTTTCTGGTACAATGCGGTGATGGTTTTACTTGATTACAAAATAACCTTCAACAACTTTTTCAGAAAGGAAATTCCGTTATGTTGAGAATGATGACTGCTCATACTGTTGAGATTGATGATCCCGATGCTGCTTTCAATGAAATTATGCGTCAACTTGGCGAGATGGATTTGTGTGCCAACTCGGTTGGTATTATTACTTGCCATTACGATTATGTTTCGTCGGGAGCGGTGAAGAATCTTTGCGACGCTATTCAGTTCGATGTGGTTGGTTGTACTGTTGTCGGCTGTGCTGTCAATGCTCGCGGCGGGGTGGAACAGTTAAGTTTGACTGTCATTACCAGTGACGAAATTGAGTTTTCGGTCGCAATGTCTGACATTATCACACGCGAAAATGTTGTGCCGACAGTTGAGAAAGCATACGCTGACGCACGTCAGAAGTTTGACTGCGAGCCGTCGCTTATCTTTACGTTTGGTCCGATTATGCAGGACGTTAGCGGCAGCGAGATGCTCAAGACCCTCGACAGAATCAGCAGCGGCGTACCGGTTTTTGGAACGTTGTCTAGTGATACGTCGCTCAGGTATGAGGAGAGTTACGTTATATGTAACGGCGATTATCACATTCACAAGTTGACAATGATTCTCTTCAAAGGTAACATCAAGCCGCGTTTTTACACGACTGCGATTGCCACACAAAACATTCATCAGCAGAGCGGTATTGTCACAGATTCCGAAGGTTACTTGCTCAGAACGGTGAACAATGTAACGATTGCTGATTACTTCACAACGCTTGGTATTAAGATTAGTGACATTGCTGCGGTGGCGGCGATTCCGTTCCTGCTTGATTTCCGTGATGGTACGGCACCGGTTGCGCGCAGTATATATCACATCGCACCGGAAGGGGTTTATACCGGCGGCGAGATACCAGTTGGTGCAATGATTACCTTTGCGGATATTGACTACAACAGCGTAATGATAACCGCTCAAGCGACACTCGAACTGGCACTCGAAGATGTGGCGAAGAACGGTGCGAACGGTATTATAGCAATTCCGTGTTTAACACGTGCGTTTGTGATAATGCCGAACACAGAAGACGAAATAAAGAAGTCGATGTCGATAGTCGGTGACAAAATTCCGTTCTCGTTGATATACAGCGGTGGCGAGTTATGTCCGGTTTACAACCAACAAAATAAGACGGTTAACCGATTTCATAATTTGACTTATACGTTGATGGTTTTTTGAGTTGACAAGTATATCAATTTAAAGTTACGAAATGATTTTGAAAGCGAGGTTCGGGGTGAAGGTATTTTGTTTGTACTTACACCGAACACCAACTTTTTTACAAGAGCAATATTTGGAAAGTGCGGATGGTGTTGTATCTTTGGGAAAAGTTGCGATTTCGTGAATCGTTATCACGTGCCGACAATCAATTGTTTTGTAACAGAAAATTTTTGAACCGCTTTACACACTTCAAAAAACATACTACAACCGTATGATGTTCTATCGAACAATAAACTTTATCCCAAAGGAGTTTGATGATGGCTTACCGTTTGTTGGTTGTGATGTTGTCTATTGTTTCTGTTTTTCTTTATGCGGAACGAAGCGTTAATTCAGAACCGTCTGACGAAAATCAGACTGAGCAAGTTGCTCGTCTCAACATTAAGGCATCGTTTATAACTACGATGATTTCCGACGGCGGCGGTGCGCCGAAAGATTGGAAAGAGTGTCCGAACGAAGTGAAAGATTATTTGTTACCGGAAGACTATATTACATGTGTTGCGGAGGACGCGACAGGAACAATCTGGCTCAGCACGCGCCGACGCGGTTTTATGGCGATTGACCCAAAGACCGGACGACGCGGAACTGGCGACCGCGAATCAATGGGAATGGCGGACAATTATGTCTCGTCAATTCTGCCGATGCCCGACGGCAAACCGTTAATCGGTCTCTACATCGGCGGCGT
>JAITST010000155.1 GCA_031287585.1 Planctomycetaceae bacterium
GCTCTTTGTAGAGGACGGCAAACACAAAGATACGCAGGTTTTTACCGCACGGAACCGTTCTTTCGACAAGTTGCTTGATAATATCCTAAACCAAAAAACAATAAATTTAGAGCATTACCCGATTTACCTCCGCCACGTGAGAAAGGGTAACGGTTACAAAACAGGTTTATTCGCTACAACATCTCGGTTGAGAACAAATTTCAAGCGTGTTCGGTTTTTTGTTGTATCACTTGTGACTGATTTTGTATTGTGATAGACTATGTTGCACAATGACGAAAGTAGCCGATGGTTGCGAGAACTGCGGCTGTAACGAAATTTAAACAACTTTTAACAGGTGATATTAATGCTTCCTTTATTTGAACACAAATCGGAACTTCCTGCCTTGACTGACCGGATTGTTGCGTCGTATCATAAAACTAATTTGACGCAACATCTTGATCATTGCCCGCTGCCAAGTTACAAATCAGTTGTTGAGTTGATTGAAGGTTTGAAAGAAATCCTCTATCCAGGTTATCGAAATCGGAATCGGTTACACTCGGAAAATGTTGCCTATTATGTCGGTGACGTTGTTGACCGGTTGCACGATTTACTCGTTACCACATTTGAGAGGGCTTTATGTCACGGCGAAGGTAAAACAGGTCAATGTGTCCCTGAAAAACGTGAATCAATGGAGCGAGCCGCACATCAAAAGGCGATAGAATTCCTCAATCAGATTCCCGACATTCGGCTAAAACTTGCGTTGGATGTTGAAGCGGCGTATGCTGGTGACCCGGCGTGTAAGTCGCAGGACGAAGTAATTTTTTGTTACCCTGGTCTCGAAGCGATTACGGTTTATCGTTTAGCCCATGCCATATACGAACTTCAGATTCCGTTGATTCCACGTATGATGACGGAGTGGGCGCACGGTAAAACTGGTATTGATATTCATCCCGGCGCGGTCATCGGTGAACATTTTTTCATTGACCACGGAACTGGTGTCGTCATTGGCGGAACGAGTATTATCGGTAACTGGGTTAAACTCTATCAAGGTGTAACATTGGGGGCGATAAGTTTTCAGAAGAACGAGACGGGCGAACTGATTCGTACAACAAAACGGCATCCGACGATTGAAGACAACGTTGTGATTTACGCTAACGCTACGGTACTAGGCGGTCGAACGGTTGTCGGACATGATTCCGTTATCGGTTCCAGTGTTTGGTTGACGTATTCGATTGCACCAGAAACAACGGTACTGATTCAAAAGCCGAGTTTGAAATTTAAGAGTATCGTTGCCGAACGGGACGATTGGATAATTTGAATCGTAGCGGACTAACGGGACGTGTATCACCTAACTCTTTCCCGCTCTCGCGCTGCGGGTGTTGTTGCGGATTAACTGTCAAAATAGCCAAAATGGATAAGTATTTATGTCCGCTTTCCGCCTATTTCGTTAAAATTTTGTAAAAATCTCGAAAGTCATCTAGTCAAAAGCCAATTTTATCGTTATAATCCTAAAACTGCGTCGAAACGGTAGAACACGTAAGATGCGGTTATGAGGGGTTTTGATGATTGGGTTTGCTTTACCTTTTTTGTAATAAACATAAACTTATTGAGGATTATTGTGGTTCTAACTAACTATTTCAACTATTCGCGGAATGTTTTTATCGTATCACTTTTGAACGTTTTACTGTTGACTAACGCCGCCGCTTGCTTCGGTGCTGTACCTGCCGACCAGATTTTTCCTGATACTACCAAAGGTTTCTTCTCTATTACAAGCGTTCGTCAGTTGGGTGACCAGTGGAAGAAAACTCAAATCGGAAAACTTATGTACGACGATGTTATGAGTTCGTTTGTTGCGGACGCTCAACGTCAGTTTCGTGAACGGCTGAATAAACGTTTCGGTATCGTTTTCGACGGAATCGAAAAACTGCCCACCGGCGAACTTGCGGCTGGTATGGTTGTTATACCGGAAGTTGTAACTGGTTTCGTTCTCACGCTTGATGTGACTGGTCAGGAAGATAACACGAAAGATTTTCTCAGCCATCTTGGTGAAAAGTTGATAAAACTTGGCGCGAAAAGTGACGAGGTGAATGCGAACGGAAAAACGATTACCAAATTGACGTTTCCCGGTGCAAACGAGACAGAACCGACTCGTTACGCTTACTACCTGCTACAAGACAGCACTTTGATTATTGCTGACCAGCAGCAACTTTGCGAGTTGTTGGCGGCTCGTGTTGCGGCGAAGGAACCGGAAAATCCGCTTGCGGATTCGCCAAACTATGTCACCGTGCGGAAACGTATTGACGCTGACTTACCGAAAGAGCTGGCTGCGGCGGATTCTGATGATTTGAACGAACCGATTATTCGTTGGTACATTGACCCGCTCGGTTATGGTAAGGCGATTACGATGCTCTTACCGAAACCGGAAAAACGGAAGGACAAGCCGTCGATTTTCGATGTTCTCGCAGAGCAAGGTTTTGACGCGATTCTCGGTGCTGGCGGTAGCGTTTCGATTAAAGCGGAGAATTTTGAAGTCGTTCACCGTTCGTATATTCACGCACCAAAGCCGCACCGTTTGGCGATGCGAATGTTGGCGTTCCCGAACGGCAAGGAGTTTGACCCGCCGAAGTGGTTGCCGCGGGACTTGGCGAGTACGATGATGTTGTATGTTGACGCTCTTTCGATTTTCGATAACTTCGGTACGCTCTTTGATTCGTTGATACTTGAAGAGAAAGGTGCGTGGCAAAGTATTCTTGACGGGCTTGAGAAGGATACGAACGGACCGCAGATTAACGTTCGTAAGGAATTGGTTGAATTGCTAGGTACACGTGTAACGTCAATGTCGAAATATGCGGTTCCGATAACGACGCAGAGTGAGTCGTTGATGGTTGCGATTCAGTTGAAGCCGGGTACGGAAGATGCGGCGAAGAAGGCATTGGAAAAATTGTTCCAAGGCGACCCTGAAATTCAGCGTAGCGTTTATAAAGGTCTTGTAATCTGGCAGAACCGCGTACCGAAGGAAGAAGAGATGATAAACCCCGAAGATTTGGGTGGTGGTTTGCCAGCGGTTGATTTTGGACCGGCAACGACACCTGCGGAGGTTAAGCCGAAGAAGAAGGTTGTTGAAGACGAAGATGACGAAGATGAGAAAGAGCGTCCGCCGTTTTTCCCGCGTGGCGGCGTGACGGTTGCGAACGGTTGCATAATGGCGGGGACTGATGTTGAGTATATGTTGGAAATTTTCGACCGTCTCAAATCGCCGAAGGATTCTATCACGGACTCGACCGACTACAAGATTGTAAAGATTGCGTTCGACGAACTAGGTGTTACGAAAACGCCGCATTTTATACAGTCCTTTGCACGCACAGACGAAACAATCCGACCGACTTACGAAATGATTCGTGAAGGTAAGATGCCGGAGTCGCAAGCGTTACTCGGCAGGATTGTCAATTTGCTATTCGCATCGCCAGACCAACCAAAAGGTTCGTTCCGCAAACAACAAATTGACGGCAGCAAAATGCCGGAGTTTGAACTAATCCGCAGACATTTCGGACCATCCGGCTTGTACGGAGTGACTGAAGATGATGGTTGGTTTATCAAGGGTTTCTTGTTGGAGAAGTGAGAGGGTGTGCGAGCGTTCGTTCATAACAGGCGGTGACGTAGTTGGAATATAAAATAGACTTGTTCAGTAACTTCAAAATAAATATAATTAACAATTTACACACGATAATTTTTGCCACGAATGCACGAATTTATAACAGTTTATTCGTATTTATGTTTATTCGTGGCAAAGTAAATGGTTACCGAACAAGTTTAATCTACAATTCTTTTTTTTCCATCGTGTCTTCGTGGTTAATTATTGCATTTAATTGAAAATAAAATCTCTCATTTATTTTTATACACTCTTATTTTGTCTTTTGACATCTCTCCCCCTTGACTTTGTTGTTCGTTTATGTTAATATATTAACTTGTTAATATACTAACATTTAACACAGCAGGATTTTATTTTATGAGAAAGACAAAAACGAAAAATATCATGATTGACCTTGGACGGCGGGAACGGCAGATTGTTGAGGCGGTTGTCAAACTTGGTGAGGCATCGGTTTCGCAAGTGCTTGCGGAAATTCCTGACCCGCCTACCTATACGTCCGTGCGAACTATGCTTCAACTGCTCGTCAAAAAAGACGTTTTGCAGTTTTACTGCGACGGCAAGCGTTACCTGTATCGGGTTAAGGCGAACCAGAATACCGTACGGACTGCGGCGGTCAAAAGTTTGTTGGCTACGTTTTTCCCCGACAACGCATCAACCGCAATCGCAACAATTCTCGACATCGTTGGCGACCAACTCGAACCGGACGAAATCGACGACATCCAACAAAAAATCAACCAAGCGAGAAGGGAGAACAAATAATGGACACGTTATTCACTCTATTTTTGTCTGTGCTGTTAGCTGGTACAGTGTTGCCGCTGCTGGCGATAATCGCGAGTTGTTTGATGAGAAAAACTTCGGCATCGGCGCGGCATCGTATGTTGACGCTCACCGCTGTTGGTTTGCTCGTCTTTCCGTTTACCGTTTTGACACGGGATGTGCAACGTGACGAGTCAAATGCCGCGGCTGTAACCCAACTGACGGTTACGCAAGACGAATTTTTACACGATACAATACAAGCCGAACCAAGTACGATAATGGTTGATATTGATACCAACTTTGTACCTGTAACAGATACGGCAACGGTTGCTAACATTACCAACGTTGATGTGGCAATGCCTCTTAACAACGTTACAAACACAACCGCGACTAACACCGCCGCGTCTTTCGATGTTGTGGACACGTCAAAGAATGCTGTTGTTTGTATCTGGCTTGCTGGTGTCGGTGTTTTGTTGGTAAATTATCTGTCGGTTCATCTTCGTATGCTGCTGTTTATCCGACGTAAAACGTCGCTAGCGAACGTTGCGTTCGGTACGGCGGTTGACGAGATACGGCAACGTTTTCATCTTCGCCGACCCGTTCGGTGCGAACTTACCGAAGCGATTCCGATGCCGGTTACGGTTGGTATTTTTCGCTCGCGGATACTTTTTCCGATTGAAGCGAAGGATTGGAGTGACGAAAAAATTCGGGCGGTGTTGCTGCACGAACTTGCTCATATTGTTCGGCGTGATATTGTTTGGCAGAACGTTGTTCAGTTGGCGAGTATTGTGTATTGGTTTCAGCCGCTTGTTTGGCTCATAGTCAAACGCATAAAAATTGAGCAGGAATTTGCCTGCGACGATATGGTTCTCGAATCGGGACAGCGTAACAGCGATTATGCGTCGGTGCTGCTCGACTTGTCTAAAAGTATTTCAGTTAATTTTTCAAACAAACAAATCCCCGAAGGAGGTTTAACAATGTTACGTAAGAAAACAGTAATCAAGAGAATCGACGCGATTCTCGACACGGAAACAGTTCGCCGTCCGATTGGACGCAAAATGTCACTTGCGATTCTCGCCGCAACGCTCTGCCTTGTCGGTATCGTTTCGACATTCTCGCCAAAGGTCACGCTGCCAGTGTTCGCACAAGCGATACCGCTGGCTACAACCAACCCAAACGCGACAGTGGAAGCGGTACCGCCGATGAATGACGAAGAGAATCAACCAGCGGAAAAACCTATACTGCTTCAAGACAAACCACAAGACGCGGATTTGAGTCTGTTACAAAAACGGGTTGAGGTAGCAAAGATAAAACTTGATGAAGCCGAGGCGGATTACAAAAACGGTACAGGTTCAGCCGAAAATCAGGCGAAGGCACAAATTACGCTGGCTGACGCAGAAATCGAGTTATACCGTTTAACTGGTGACCAGACGAAACTAACGGAAGCGGTGAAAGTCAAAATTGATGCCGCCGGAAATCTTGTTATTTTGAGAAACTCTCTTTTTGAACATGGGAAGATACGCCGCTCCGAACTTGCTGACGCAGAACTGACTCTCGCTTATGCAACAGATGAACTTAAAAAGTTGGGGCAACCAACGGGAAAAACTGAATTACCTCAAAACAATGATTTGAATCTGTTACAAAAACGGGTTGAGGCAGCAAAGATAAAATATGACGAAACCGAAGCGGATAGTAAAAACGGTACAGGTTCTGCCGAAAGTCAGGCAAAGGCACGAATTGCGTTGTCTGACGCGGAAATCCCGTTATACCGTTTTATCGGTGATAAGACGAAACTGATTAGAGCGGCGAAGTATAAAGTTGATGCCGCTGGTTATCTTGTTAGAGGCAGTAGGAATGCTTTTGAGGCAGGAAAAACTCGTTATAGCGATGTTGCGAATGCAGAACTGATTCTCGCTGATGCAAGTAAGGAACTGATAGCGTTGGAGCAACGACCATTGGGAGTAACATTGCCTCAAGACGATGATTTGAATCTGTTACAAAAACGGGTTGAGGCAGCCAAAATAAAACTTGATGAAGCCACATTGGATTATAATGGCGGCGGCTCTGCCGAAAATCATGCAAAGGCAAAAGCGAAGGTAGCGGATGCACAAATTGTGTGGGCAGAGGCACAAATTGCGTTGTCTGACGTAGAAATCGCGTTATTTCGTCGTACTGGCGATGTTACGAGACTAGTAGAATCATTGGAAGCCAAAAGCCGCGCAGCGCAAATTCTTGCTGAAGGCAAAAAGATTTCAATTGATGAAGCATTGCAGATTCGCAACGAAGTGGAAGATGAACTGACAAGGTTAGTAGGACACCGTGATCCGAAAAAGCCACTGTTGTTTCAAGGTAAAACATTTGAGCAATGGGTCAGCGAACTAAAAACAGAACTTGACCCGAAAATGCGAAGTGAAGCGTTTCGTGCTTTGGCTGCGTTTGGTGCAAACGGACACGGAAAAGAAGCAATTGCAGTTATTTTTGACGTTGCGAAAAGTTATGATTTTAGCATTATTGACAATGATGTATTTGGAGAAATGAAGCAATCTGCCATTGACGCTTTTAGTAACACGGATGTTCGGGTTCCACTGAAAGATTCAATACCGATTCTCTTGCAAAAATTTTCGAACGGAGATAATAATGAAAAAAGGATAGCGATAAAAATTTTCTATAATATTAGACACTATCAGGAAACACGAGAATCTCTGCCCAAAATCATTGAAGTGCTAACGCAATTAGATATTGAAAAAGTGGATGTTGTTTATCCTAGAGATTTGTTTTTCGTAGTAACAGAGATTTCTGGTAGCGATAAATACGTGTTGCAATTTTTGAAGGAGGCAATCGCCAAAAACGATGCTCGCCGTTTTGGTTGGATGTTCGTTCGTTTTGAGAGAGAGGAGATATCTTATCGTGAAGGTGCCGGAAGGACTATATCACGAGATAATGTATATTATGGTACCACTTCGAAAATTCTTCATAATAGTATAAAGCCCAATGTTGTGGTCGATTATTTTGAAATGGATCAAAATGGACGGCGCGTGAATAAATCACACATAACACCATTCGGCGAATCGTTGTTAAAGTTGCTTCAAGAATCCGGCGTTAGTTCGTCGGACGAGACGATTCGCGAAACATCGAAAAAAGTTGTCGAAGCACTTCTCGCTATTGAAAAAGTTGAAAACGAAAGAGAAACAAATCGCCGCTAACATCATACACCGTCGGTTAAGACTGACGGCAATACGCGGAATTTGTTCGTGGAGGTCAACTTCACATTTCACGACATAATAACCCGCGAAACAAAAATTCGATAACGTTAGTAATGCAAACCTAATTTGGAAAAACTAAAATTACGTAACTAGTTCATTAGACTTGTTCGGAAACGTGAGGATAGGGAAAATAAACATTTTGGATAAGTAAAATATCCCGCATTTTTCAACAATTCCAACGATCCGTTTTAGTTTCCGAACAAGTCTATTAACAAAATATCGGAATAAAAAACCTTATTTTTACAAAAAACACCTCAGTAGCATTGTGTCTCCCCCAAACATAACATCATTGCCTTATTGTTATTCTCTAATTCTAAATGAGGTAATAAGGTTGTTTTCGTGGATGTGACTTGTTGCTACTAAGTATCCATCAGAGAATAACTCGTCCAGATTTTTTCTGTCTGAAGATGGCTGAAAATTGTTTGTATCGTGATGTAATCGTAAGCCAAAATGTCGATTATGGAACATCAAATGTATCGGGTGACACTTGTTGTCAAGAAACAACGCAAATCCTTACCCTGTAAGGGGTTGAACAAAGTGTCATAATCAGCGGCGATTTTTGTTGCCCCCCTTACGGGGTTCTGGCATTAGCGGATACCTACCCCGTGCTGCCGCACGGGGTTATCAAGATTTAGCTCCTACGGGGCAAGGACGTGGTGAAAACTAACGCGAACGGTCACGAATACTTACTACTCAACACGTAACGAACTCAAGTCCAGCGTGTCGCCGGTTTCTCTTTGTAGTTTAAGAATTTCGGCGAACAACTCGCGGACTTTAGGAGCGTATTCGGGTTTCCCCGCCAGATTATTGATTTCGTCGGGGTCGTTTTTCAGGTCGAAGAGAAGGAAAACTTTTCCCGCTGGATATACAATCAACTTGAAATCGTCTTTTCGTACCATTCTTTGCAGATGCCTGTATGCTCCGTAAATCGTATCGTATTGTTTCGTCTTTTGGTCACGAATCAATGGTAAAAGACTCTTGAACTGTACATAATTGGGAATCTCAATTCCTACCGCGTCTAACGAAGTCGGTACAAGGTCTTGCATATAAACCGGTGTCTCAATTCGTTTGTTCGTCGGGAGATTTGGACCTACAACAATCAACGGAACTTTGACGCTATGTTCAAACAAACTTTGTTTTCCGAAAAGACCGTGCGCCCCAATCGCTAACCCGTTGTCCGCCGCTAGAAATATGTAAGTGTTTTCGCGTTTCCCAGATTTTTCAAGTGCGCCGATTATACGACCGATTTGTGTATCAAGATGCGAAATGATTGCGTAATACTCACGGCGATGTACACGCACGGCGTATTCGGTTCGCGGATACGGTGCCAATTTCTCGTCACGTAAATCGGCAGGACAACCCATAACGTCTTTGTACGGATTTTCCGGCAGGAAATTCGGCGGCACGTTCATCTTTTCCTGCGGGTACATATCGACGTATTCTTTTGGTGCCTGACGCGGGTCGTGAGGCGAATTGAA
>JAITST010000234.1 GCA_031287585.1 Planctomycetaceae bacterium
GAACCGGTAGAAATTGTTACGACAATAGATAAAATAAAAATCACACACGCCGGAGCGTACACATTCGATGTATTCACTAACGGCAACAGATTTTTAGGTGCGTTCAGATTGACAGTGAAGGAGAAGGAAAAAGCGAGTGAGAAAAAATAGGTAAATGTTCACGGATTTTTTTCTTCGCCCTGAAAGGGCTTGCGGCCGTTAAAGAACTCAGTCATCTCATCGGAGAGGTTATGTTGGAATTTCAGGACGATAATTTTGAACATGATGACGGCATCGAAAACGGTCGTCCACCTTTGGGCTGCGGCTTGCGAAGCACGCGAGAAGGGGACGCAAGGATTCCCAATCGGCATCGGCGGCGAGGCGTTTGAGAAAATCATTGAGTTGGCAGAGTTTATCGGTATTCGTTTCGGCGGAGATAATGTTCGGATGCATATGAAGCAATAAAATGAGGTGTGATAAAATGAAAACACCTCCGTTATACCAACTATTAAATTCTCGGCAAGTTATTAGAGGAAACCTTTTGATGTTGAAAATCAGTTATCCGGTATTCACGAACTCAACAACTTTCTTTGTTGTTGAGTTCAAGCCGCCAACACGCTCCGTCGAAAGACGGTCGCCCGCCCTTTGATGTTGTCATGATGTTCAATATCCTCGCCTTGAAGTCCACCTACAATTTCAATCGGACTTAAAAGAACGTAGTGCAGGTTTACGAGAAGGGAGTGCGTAATAATTCGCTTACTTTTTTATAGCGGTTTTGTAACAATATCAAGTCGTGTGTGCGTTGCCGTGTTGAACACGTTTTGGTATGCAGAAGAAATGGATGGGCGACGAAACGTTGCAGACTATTGGAATACGGCGGGCAAATTTCTGGATTGGGATACGGAATTTGGCCAACAACATGTACCGACGTGTCTGCTCGGCTGGTGCAAAGTAGGGAGACACTGCGCACATGTTCCGAAAAAGTCGCTTACTTTAAGCGATTTTGGTAACATTGGCGAGGAAAGTGACCGTCTTTTTTGAAATCTGAGTAACTTTTCAGACAAGGAAAACGGCGGAATCAAAAATTTTTGTATTTGTATTTGACGGATTGTTAGAAGTTGCCAAAAAATATATTTACCACGTTAATAGCGGGTTTCTGCAAAAATACAGTAATTTTGTGTTTGTCGATATGCCGGGCTTTGATTCCGATAATGGTGGACACGACAAAGCCATTGCCGCATACGTTGCCGATAGCGGCAACGCTTACATTCTTTGCGTCAACTGCGAGGATGGAACAATCCGCGATTCTGTTTTAAGCGGGCTGCGTGAAATACGTAACTATACGCAAAATCTTGCGTGTGCTGTAACGAAAACAGACAAGTTACCGAACGAACACATCGCTTCTGTTTGTCAAAGTATTAAGAGCGCAGCCGAATCCTGTTTCAATGAAAAAATATCAGTGGATGCGGTATCCGTTAACGATGATAGTCCGTCAATTATTATTCCAAAACTGTTGACGGCATTCGATATAAACAATCTCTTCAAGCAGAAATTTGTGCCTGAAATCGCGGTGATTTGCGGGATGATTCAAAACGCTCTGACAACTACTAAACGGCTATCCGATTCCTACGATGCTCAATCGGAACAGTCGATTCGCAAATTGCTCAAAGAAAAAAAGAACATTGAACGAATTTTCGACACTGAAAGAAAAAAACTGAAAAAATTGTTTGAGCAATCAAAAGCGGCGATTCTCGAAGATGTCCAAACTGCATTAAACAATAATGTGTCAACGCTTGTTCCTGCCGCGAAGACAGGCAATGCTACTTTTTCAAAAGCAGTGACCGACATCGTTCGTCCGGTCTTGGTCTCGTCAATACGCCATAACACTAATAAGAAAGTTGAAACATTTATTGAACAAATTGATGTTGTTGCAGATTTGCAAAATATCGGCGGAGTGGATTTCGATGTAAAACTTATCGGGGACGTGTTAAAAAATTCTCTCTTGCGGCGACAGAAATGGCAGGATGTAATGAACTTGTCGAAATGGTAAAGCATAATGATTTGAATGCGCAAAATTTTCTCGACAGAAACGAGGAAATCCCGTTTGAGCAATTAAGTAACTATGTTGGTTCGGCAGGGAAATACACGCCGCTCGTCAAGTGGATAGAAGTTGCGTTGGACAAACACGACTTGGAGGGACTAGAAATTATTGACACTCCCGGATTGAATGACCCTATCGTCTCCCGTACAATTCAGACATCTCAATTTTTAGAAAAATGCGATGTCGTTTTTTTGTTGAGTTATACCGGACAGTTCTTGTCAGCAGATGATATGACTCTGCTTCAAAAAACCTTACCGCATAACGGTATCCGTAACGCGGTTTTAGTGGGCAGCAAGTTTGACTCTGTCATTCTCGATCAACGTAATATGCCGTTTGGACAAGTGTTACGAGAAACAGCGGCGGAATTGCGAGATTATTCTAAACAAGTTCTTACCCGTTCAGATACACCGTCCAATGGTATCTCGGAAGCGATTAGAAAAATGAAATCGGAGAATCCATATTTTATCTCGTCCTTGTTGTTTGCGGTTGCGGGAAAAATCCAAAAAGGTATCAATCTTTCCGCAGAAGAAAAGCACATCATAGAAAACCTGTGCAGATTTTCCGGATTTAGGAAGGACGATGTAAAATTTCTACTTGATGTATCAGGAATTGGCGAAATAAAAAAGAAACTGGCATCTGTTCGTCAAGACAAAGATAAAATTATTGCTGAAAAAATTGCTTCTCTGTTCCGGGACAACCAAGGTAAATATATTGATCTGTTAGAAAGAATTAATATTGATGCTCGCCGTCACAAAATGCAGTTAGAAACGGTAGATGTTTCGGAACTAGAACAAAAACTAAAATTTTATAACACCGCTCTCAATTCCATTCGTGATAAGGTCAAGAATTGTCTTGACTTACAGGTTCCGAAAGCCGCAAAAGTTGTCAAACACATTCAATTATGTATTGAAATTAATATGCAGGAACATAAAGATTTTGTGGTTGATGAAAAGACGGGAATTTATGTAACAGGATTTTTTTGTAAGAAAACAGAAACCATAACGACCCGTCGGGCATCTGTCACTGATGCGGTACAAAACCTGCATGGATTCGCGAACGAAGCAAAGAGGTATGTTGCAGAAGAAATCGAACAGATTTTTGATAAACAAGCAATCAAACATGAACTCAAAGACATCATATTAAAAGGGTTCGATACCAGTAATCCTGATTTTGATGAGAACGACATTATTACTCCGGTGGAAATACTGCTAGAACAATTGACAATTCCGATAGAAAAAAGGCGGCTGATATGTTGAGCGACGCGAATTTTTTGATTTGGCTCATTGATGCAGAAAATGGTGAAATTACGAAATCAGACCTTGATTTTATTCGCTCACTAAAAATAAATACTGAAATTCTTTTTGTTGTAAATAAGGCAGATAAAAAAAAGATTATCAACTGACCGTTGTTGAATGTGAGAAGATTGGAATGGCTCTTTTTACGAGAAAAGAATACAAAAAATCGAATGAGTTCTTCCAAATGAAGAAAGGCGAATCCGCTAAAGCAAACTATTATCTTGGACAGATGTTTGAGTTTGGTTATGGCACAAAAAAGGATTTGAAGAAAGCAACGAAATACTACGCGGCTGCACTGGAATTGGAAAATTCTAGATTTATAAAATCTCTGGTGGAAGAGATAGAAGCCGCTATCACAAGAGTTGATGAAGAGTTGAAGAAACCAAAATGAATAAATGCGTTGCTGCACAAATGAGAGCCACGGATGGAAAATTTGTACAAGTCAGCATAGAATTAAACTCGTTCCCCTGTAAACTAAACGACACCATCAATACAAAAATAATAAAATTAGTGTAAAATTTGCAACATCAATCACCTTCGGACTTCTCCAATTGCGATTCTATTTCCCTGATTGTTTTTCTTATTGTTGGGTCGGTGATTAGTCTTTTTTCTGTGGTGTTGAAGTAGTAGGAGATTGTTTTGTGGTCGCGGTTGCCTAATTTTTTTCCTATTTCTGTGAAGTTGATTCCTATTAGCGTTCTTATCAGATAGACTGCTGTTGCTCTTGCTTCTGCGGTACGGCTGTTGCGGCTTCGGCTTTTGATTATTGACGGTTTGATTGCGTAGTGTTTTGCTGTTTGTTTGATTATTGCGTCGAAACTTACTTGGTTTCGTTTGTCGCCGGAACGCAGAGCGGCATCAATTTGAGCGGCTGTCGGCTTTTTGTTTTCAGAGTTCGTGTCAAAGTATGCTTGTGCGATACGACCGTAGAGCATTGGCAACGTTAGATTGTGTTTCTCCGCCATCTTGCGTAACAACATCGCGTCAATTGTTATACGGAACGCCGCGCAGACTTCACGCAGAAACAACTCACGAACATCCGCACCGGGCAAGTTTAACGGAACTGTCAAACCCGCCATCAACCGTGTTACCAACCGTTCACTCCAACCGGATTTGTGAACGAGCGATTCGGGAAAACCAGTCAACGATGTCACAAATAGATTACCGTTTTCGATTAACGTTTCGATGTTGTAGAGCAACTCTGTTTGAACCGCTTCTTTGCCGCTCAACTCCTGTAAGTTGTCGATGACAAGCAGCGACGCTTTACGGTACTTGTCGCGGAAATCTTGCGTCGTGTGCGTTTCGATTGAATTGAAGAACTCGCGGGCGTAGTCGGAGGCGTTGGCAAAGAATACGTGTTTGCGTTTCGGCAAACCGGACGATTTCCACGCTTGAAAAATACCACGCAGCAGATGTGTTTTACCGGTACCGCTAAGTCCGTAAAACAAAACCACGCCCCAATCGGTTTTGATATCGTCATCCGAATTCGTATTCAACAGATGTAACACGACCGTCTCAACAAGTTTGTTTTCCGTACCAATCCAAAATCCGCCGTTACCCGCGGTAGCACACGGCAAAAAAACGCCCCTCGCGCCGTCAATTTTATACTCCATCTGACGACCGGAAAGCGGAAGGATGCGGACTTGTTTTTTGTTTGGCATTGGGTAATTTATTCTTCTGGAAAAACGCTTTCCAAGTATCCTATGATTTTTTGTGCAACGTTTTTGGCAAAATTGAAGTATCTTTTTGCATCTACTTTTGTTGGCATTTTGAACTCAAACTCATCACCTTCGCTCGGATACTTCTCTTTACTGTACAATTCTGAAAGAGATTTTAGAATATCTTCATCAAAACCAAAATCTTTAACCTTATTAACCACAGCATTTAACTTCACCAAGTCGTGAATTTTTACAATCGGAATATTGTGCGCAGCCAAGAACAATTTGAGAAATTTTTCTACCGATTGTTGGCAAATAATAGCAACGAAACCATACTGTTCTGTTTTATTCAAAATTTCTTCTGCACCTGTTAAATCTCTATTCGCATAAGCATACCAATTTTTAACTGACTCGTTCATAAAGTATCCTCCCTGTTCGTTCTATTTCTTTGATAAAAAAACGGTTAAACTTTTTTGCTCGTTCAAATTCCTTGTGTGAATATACTTTCATATCAATAGCGTATTCGTAATTGATACTACGAATCAGTCTCCATAATGATAAATAACGTTGCATATCTTCTGCATGAGATTTCATTTCGTCGTCGTTATCAACAATTATCATCAAATCTATATCACTATCCTTGTTCGCGATTCCCGCCGCATATGAACCGAAGAGAACTATTTTCGCGAGCGGTAATTCCGACGAACACAGACGAGTTACCAACTCGTTCAAAACTGGCTCTATGTCCAGCAGTGTTTCTGACGTTTCTAAAGTTTTTTCGCTCATTTTGTTTTCCCTTATACAATTCTAAATAAACAACGACATATCCGACTCTTCCGCGTGGGCTAGCATTGCGGCTGCTCCGCCTTGCTTTACGCCGTCAATTAGTTCCTCCGGTTTGATTCCCATTACGTCCATACTCATCGAACACGCGATAAGTTCAACACCGTTCGCCAACGCGGACTTTATCAGGTCTTCGATGCTGTCAACGTTTTTCTGTTTCATAATGTAGCGAATCATCCTCGCACCGATACCGCCCATATTCATTTTCGACAACGGCAGTTTACCCGTACCTCGCGGCATCAGCCAGCAGAACATCCGCGCGAGAAAATCTTTGCGAACCGATACACGTTCCGATTTACGGAGTATGTTGAGTCCCCAAAACGTGAAGAAGATACTGACCTTTCGCCCCATCGCTGCCGCCGCGTTCGCCATGATAAACGCCGCGATTGCTTTGTCAAGGTCGCCGGAAAATACGATGAAGTTTTTACCGTTTGCCGCCGGATTTGTTACTCCGTTACTACTATTCTCACTGCCAACAATCGTTCCCTTTCGTATCCTTGAAACTGACACGCCGCGTTCGTCAACTGTCTCAATTAACGTGCTTCCGGTACGACGGCAAAATCCGTCGATGTCGCTCGCAAACGCCGGATCGGACGTTTTAATCTCGACAACGTCACCGTCGTTCGCCGCCTTCAACGCCGCTGATAGTTTCATAATCGGTGCAGGACATTGCAGTCCGCACGCGTCGATATTTATTACGTTACCCGTACCAATTTTCACCTTGTCAACACTGCAACTATTATTAACATTGCAACTATCAACGTTACCGCTAACCGTCTTCACTCGCGGCTTCTTTCGTTCACCGCAAACAGAATTCCACAGCCGATAGCCGCCGCTCAAATCATACGCGTCAAACCCGTTTTGTACCAGTATCCGCGTTGCCGCGTAACCCCGTACACCAACCTGACACGTAACATAAATCCGCTTCGACCGGTCAAGTTCACCGAGCCGACCGCGAAGTTCGTCGAGCGGAATGTTGACGAATCCGTCGATATGACCGTTCGCGTATTCCATCTCCGTCCGCACATCGAGCAACACAACACTGTCCCCGTTCTTCGCCGCCGCTTGCAAAGCCGCAACATCGTGCCAGTGAAACAATTTCAGTTTACCCGTCAATATATTCGTTGCCGCGAAACCCGCCATATTGACCGGGTCTTTCGCCGACGAGTACGGCGGCGCGTAACAAAGTTCAAGTTCGGCGAGGTCAAACATCGTCATCTTCGCACGAATCGCGGTCGCTATCACGTCGCAACGTTTGTCAACACCATCGTAACCAACAATCTGCGCACCAATCACCCTACCCGTCGTCTTCTCGAACAACGTCTTTACCGACATACTCGTCGCACCCGGATAATAACCCGCGTGCGAAGGCGACCACGTGAAAACTTTCTCGTAGTCGATACCGGCATTGCGCGCGGCGGTTTCGTTCAAACCTGTCGAGGCGGCTGTCATATCGAACACCCGAAGAATCGACGAACCCTGCGCTCCGTTGTAACGCGAGTCAATGCCGCAAAGTTGGTCAGCAACAATCCGTGCTTGCTTGTTCGCTGGACCCGCGAGCGGTATGTAACCCTTTTGACCCGTTACAAAATTTGTAATCTCTATCACGTCACCAACCGCGTAAATATCAGCGTCGGACGTTTGCAATTTGTCAGAAACAACAATCGCCCCTTGCCGATTCACGTCAAGTCCCGCTTCCTTCGCGAGCGAACTTTCCGGTCGAACACCAATCGCGAGAATCATCATATCCGCGTCGAGTTCGCCGTCATTGAGAACAACTCGCAATTTGCCGTCACGTTCAACAACCGACTTGACTTCGTTCTTCAACAGCAGCCGCACACCTTTCTGCTCGATATGCCGATGCAAATCACACGCAATATCGTAGTCCAGCGGAGCGAGAACGTGGTCGCCGCGTTGCACAATCGAAACTTCGATTCCGTCGCGGTGCAAGTTCTCCGCCATCTCAAGTCCAATGTAACCGCCGCCGACAACAACCGCCGTTCTCGGTTTCTGTTCGACAATGAACTCACGAATACGGTACGTGTCAGGAATATTACGCAGTGTAAAAATGAGTTCGGAATCGAAATCGTCCGAACGAATCGGAGACGCACCCATCGACAGAATCAACTTGTCGTAACTCTCGGAGTAAGTTTCACCGGTACGCCGATTTTTTACGGTGACAGTTTTCTCACGCCGGTTTATCGCGGTAACTTCGTTAAAAGTCCGCACGTCGATATTGTAACGCAATCGAAACGCTTCGGGGGTTTGCAATGTCAGAGCGGATTTGTCGGTAATCTCGCCGCCAATGTAGTAAGGCAAACCGCAGTTAGCAAACGAAATAAATTCATCACGTTCAAACAAAACAATACGAGCCGTCTCGTCCAAACGCCGCAAACGGGCAGCCGCAGTAGCACCGCCGGCAACTCCGCCAATGATTAAAATTTTTTGTGTGGACATATCGTAGTTTTATTGTTGATTAAGATATTCACGACAGTTGAAAATTACATCAATCAGACCGGCTTAAACATATCTTTGCAGACACCGCACGTTGGACAAACCCAGGAATCAGGAATATCCTCAAACGCGGTTCCCGGAGCAATTCCGCTATCGGGATCGCCAACCTCCGGATCATAAACGTAACCGCAAAGTTCACATACATACTTTTTCATAATAAGTCTCCGTTAGAAAAAAGTTGAGATAAAAATAAAAGTTGGTAAGTATTCACAGATAATTTTTACACAAACCATACCAAAAATTTTTTTTGTGCGTGTGGTTCGTATAAAAAACAACGCTCGTGATTTTATCATGTTCACGTTTCGTTATCAACATGCGGCGGATTAAATTCTTCCAACAATACTTGTCCGTCCTTCAACCATATCACCCGCTTTGCTCTGTCGCCTACATCCTTCTCGTGCGTTACCAAAATTATCGTGCGTCCTTCCGCGTTCAAACGGTCGAGTAACATTAAAATTTCATGCGTTGTCACCGAGTCCAAATTTCCCGTCGGCTCGTCCGCCAGTATGAAGTACGGATTGTTGACAAGACTTCGCGCAATTGCAACCCGCTGCTGTTGACCTCCGGAAAGTTGTGACGGACGATGATTGAGACGGTCAGCCAAGCCGACCATCTCCGCAAGTTCGATACAACGCCGCCGCGACTTTGACCCCAACGAACGCTGGTAAAAAAGCGGTACCTCAATGTTTTCGAGTACCGTCAACTGCTGTATTAAGTTGTAAGACTGAAACACAAAACCGATTCGCGACGCACGAATGTTCGACAAATTGTAGTCGTCAAGAGTAGTAACGTCGTCGTTGCCAAGCCAAATATTACCCGTAGTAGGACGGTCAAGGCAACCAAGCAGGTTGAGCATCGTACTCTTACCGCTGCCTGAAGTCCCCATAATTGCAACGTAATCCCCTTCGGGAACCTCAATGCTAACTCCCCGCAAAGCCCGGACCGTCTCGCCTTTAAGCCGATACTCCTTAACAACCTGCTCCAATTTAGCCGCTAACATAAAATTTCCAAATTTCCTGAAAAAAGAAAAGATAAAAAATCGCGAACGAGTGATACATTGTTATCTCTCATTCACGAATTGTCAACAGTATCATAAATTTTGTTGACTGGGAGGGGGTGTAAAAATTAGTGGTAATCCATTGTAATAGTTTTTTCACCATTCGAGTAGTCGAGGCATTCCTCGCTCCTCTTCAAACCGGACTTACAGATTTCCCACATCCGGCTTCCATTGATGTACTCATTTTTAGCATTCACGGTTAGTCATTTTATTTGGTACACTCACTCCCAGCGTTTTGTACACCAGTTGATACCAACTCGTCCCTTCAGGCAACTTGAACGGACATTGACTTTGACGTTTTAAGAAGATTGTCATTCGTTAGTTCGTGTATTCTCGCCCGCGATTCAATCATCGCTTGCTTCGACGGTATCCGATTCCAATAACGAAATTTACGACCTTTGAGGTCATTGTTATATTGAAACGAGTAACCAAGAAACTCCAATGTTGTGCCGGGTTGCTTTACGTCAACCACTTTCGTTTTCTCACGATTGATTTTCAATCCCATCCATTTTTCAATCTTGACTTCCACCCAGTTCTTG
>JAITST010000285.1 GCA_031287585.1 Planctomycetaceae bacterium
ACCCGCCAATTCGCCTCACGACAAACCAAGACTTTGCCGTGTTTCACAAATTTTTCATAATCCACCATCTACAACGTGGCACGCTGTTTTTCGACGTGACGACAATTTGTTAGTAGAACTTCAGGCAACCGGTGAACATCGTTTCTATGTTGACAAACACGGCTGGGTCGGTTAATGGATATGATCCAAGCGGTCTATCCTTCGGTGTGGCGGGAGTAGGGGTTGGTTGTGCAATGGGATCCAATATGCAAGCCCAAAACAACCGGGCGACATTAGCTACTGATGTTCGCCTCAAGCAAGGTCTTTCTAGACTTCAGCAATCGTTGGATTATTTTGATAAACTAATGGATATTTATCAGAATATTGGAGATGCCGCAGAGCTTATGACGATGGGACCAGTCGGATTATTTATGGAATTTGGCACAGCTATGATGGCTGCATCAGCAAAGTTTATGCCACAATTGAAATCCATATCATCTGCCATACCTGGTCCCATTCACGGCGAAATACCTTTGCCCAGCATATTGATCGACAGAATGAAAAAATACACCACGTTGATCAAAAACAACAAAGTTCAAGAGATTATCGGTACAATAGCGACGATTTTCCTTGCTAGGACAGTAGGTTTTTCCACGGTGTCCTTTCAGCTTGCATATCACGGTATTGATGCAGTGTATCATACCGCAGGTACTTTGGGTATAAACATGTACGTTATTGCCGAATCTAAAGGTGACTCTGCAAAATTATCAAAAGGCGCAGCGAAAGGAGACCAAATGTACGGCAAGTGGATAAACAAAAGTATAACAGACCTTGCAAAGAAGAATAAGGGAAATAGTGACTACTCAGACTTTGCGAACATGAACGAATTAAATGTTCCAATGATAGCGATGATTGTAAAACTTGACGTTGGTGGAAAGCCATCAATCGATTTTTGTTTAAATATATATAGCGGCAAAGATTCAATAAACACACCAAATTCTTGGGGCGCACCATTTGAATAAGACAAATACTACCTCACTGAGATTTGAAAATCGATTTGACGACTTGATTATCGGCTCCAACGGGGTCTAATAACTTTTACGAAAAACGAGGTTTTTATGTTGCGCGGAGAAAGAATCAAGCTGTTTAAGTCAAGCGAGCAGGCACGTTTGCAAAATGAATATCGCGTCGTTATCGAGTCGATTGTGAAAGTTCTTCCATATATGGGTAACTATGATGCAAAGCCACACACTCCTGAGTTTTATCAACAGCAAAAATTTTATTTCCCAAATGGAGAAAAAGGTGATTGGACTCCGCTTCCTTTGAAAGAGGGAGATCGTCCTTGGCGTCCCAGCACAGAAGGTATGATTGAAGGCGACATCATGGAATGTGTCCAAGCTGCCTATGCGGTGCATCTGGGTATCCATTTGCCATTCGACGACCTCAAGCCATATTTTCATAGGGGAGTGGAAGTAGCGTATTTGTACTTTTGTGGAGACTGGCGAGCAAACGACAAACCATCACAGCACTCGGTTTGGACTCATCGCGAGTGTCGCCAAAATATGAATTGGATAGACTCGTTTTCGAGGGGACTTCTTTTGTCATTATTGGTTGATGACAACATTCATATTACCAATATCGCAGGTTGGGTCGGTGATGATTTGGAAGAAGATGGTACTGGAACATACACATTGAACGATGTTTGGTATCTCATTGCACTGGGACGATTTCTTCGAAAAGAGTCTTTTTCCGAATATACGGCAAAGATCAAATCTAAATCTCGACGAAGGCAGAAATTTCTTATCGATGTATTGGAATCCATTGATAAAAGGGATGTGAATGCTTTTGAAACGGGGTTGACTACGTTTATAAAATACTTTATCAAAAATGAAGTCGATACAACGGAATGGTTCGAAAGCAACATAAGCCGCGATGCCTCTGTGTTATGGAACGCCGCAAGGCATGTCGGCATGGTGATGCCTGATTTTCCAGAGAAGGTGATGGATCGTATCGTAACCCCTCAAACCATAGGACTTGAACAATGAGTTATACTGTATCATTTTTTTTAATCGACATTGAAAAACTTCGCAGCGTCATCGGCGGAAAAGATTTGTCTATCGTTGACAAAATTGATGTTGACGAGGAAAATCGGTCATATCTTGAAGCACTTCTTTTAGGGAGTGAATCCGGTCAGGATGATGATTCCTCTGAATATGGTTACGCATTGGAAAAAATTGTCGAACATTTATTCGGAGAAAGTGAAGCCGTACCGGAATTTGAAGACTTGCGTTATGGCGAATTTGATAATCCGCCGTTGGATTGGATTCTTCAATCCGGCTCGCCCGTCAAACTTCCGCCCATAGAAGATTTCCCATACGTTGGTCATCGAACGATTGCCGAGATGCGAAATGCTCTCGACAGTTGGGACGACGAAAAGTACGATGATTTTGAACCGGAAATTCAGGAAATGATCGAAGGAATGTTTAGTGTTTTCCAAACGGCTATCGAAAAGAAGAAAGATTTGATAACGTTTTATTATTGATTGAATCGTACTCTTCCACAAAGTGCGTCATTGGGTACGGCGTAATTTTTGATTGCACTTGACCAATAACCCCGTGAACAGTTGCGAAAAAAGTTATCAGAAGCGGTGTCCTTGTCCAAGAATTTTGAAACGTACTAGAATTGCCAGATTTGGATGCCAATTCGGGAACAATTTTTGATAAAACAAGACGAAAAATGTAGCAACATTTTTCAAAAAGAATGTCAAGAGCGACAAAATCGTTCAGATATTTAAATCAGCGCATAGCGATAGCGCGGATTGTTCTTTGACAATCATGTAAAATTATATTCGTTCTACACGAATAATTGGTAAATGTTGCCGTCCTTCAAGGAAATCGAGACGAACTTTTATCTTTGCTCCCGCTTTGCCCGCGATACACATTCGCGGTGATGCACAGGGAGTTTTGTGTTTTGCTAATGGTCGCGTTTCGATTCTTGGTTTTGAGTTTGCGGGATGACGATGGTAGTACACTTCGTTGGGTGTTTTTCCTGAAAGTGTCATGTGTGGACGATATTCGTTGTACCAATCGAAAAACAATCGTGTTTCATTCGCCATTTCGTTTTTTGATAATGGTACAAGTATTCGTCGAGTACAACCGTCTTTGTATGTCAAGATGACTCGTTCCGTTACTGCTATTGAGCCGTGCTTGCCGACAGCACCGAAACGTTGTCTGATTTCGTTTTCGTTACACCAAGACCGAAACTCTGATGATGTAAATTGTGTCCCTTGATCCGAAATAAGGTATTTTGGTTTCACGCCATTATTATCATAAATTTGCTGCATAGACGAGGCGATTTGGTTTGTAGTAGGACTTTGTTTTTCAGGCATCTGAACAGTCGGTTCGTCCTTGTCGACACCGCGAAGCCAGTTAATGATTGTTTGAACGGTAACTTGAAACCGCTTTGCCGTTTGTCCATTAGTCAGACCGCGAGCGGCACGAATCATCAAAATTTCAAGACGTTCGCAAGACCGGTAATGAGGACGTTTCTTGGAATCAAGCCGAGCAAATCGAGCGTCCTTTATTTCGATTTCACGCTGCAACAATCCGACTTCCGAACGTAGTCGGTCATTTTCAACACGCAAACGCAGACCGTCGCATTCTTTGCCATCGCCCCAGTTGGAAGCGTTGAGAATGACAATCCTTGCCAAAGCGATAACATGAAGAATTGCAAGAAGAGTGTAATCAGTCCAACCTTTCGGT
>JAITST010000440.1 GCA_031287585.1 Planctomycetaceae bacterium
ACGGTAAAAATGCGAATAAAATAGTTTGTTACTTCAAGCAATGTTTACTAAAAGAGAAGATTATACCCCACTTCGTACAAATGTCAAGCGGTAGCGAATAAAAATTTTTTTGGGGAAAAATGGTGAAAGAGTTGCGGGGCGAGGGATTGTTGTCGTTCTTGATAATGCGAGGTATCAACAAATTTCAAGCGTGTTCAGTATAGCACATCTTAATTCTTCGTTCTCCGTACCTTCACACTCTCCCGATGCGCCGTTAGCCCTTCTTTCGTTGCCAAACATTCCACATCGTTTGCGAGATTATCCAATCCTGATTGCTCAAACGATATGATACTATTACCGCGTAAGAAATCGTTACACGTTAAGCCGGATGCAAAACGTGCCGTACCGCTGGTTGGTAGTACGTGCGACGGACCGGCGGCGTAATCGCCCAGTGCTACGGGCGTGAAATTACCTAGAAAAATCGCGCCTGCACACGAAATTTTGTCCGCTAACTCAGATGCGTTTTGTGTCGCGATGTGCAGGTGTTCCGGTGCTATCAGGTCGGTTATAGCACACGCCTCGTCAGCGTCGCGTGTCAGTATAACCGCACCAAATTCTTCAAGACTCCGCCTTGCGAGTTCGCCGCGTGATACTTCGCCGCAACGTTTATCGAGTTCTTCAACCATACCGTCAAGCACGGAGGCATCCCAACCTATCAGTATGCTCGCGCCCGGTGCGTGTTCGGCTTGGGCTAGCAAGTCGTAAGCGGTAAAGTCTGCCCGCGTTGAACTGTCAACGACTACCACGACTTCGCTTGGACCGGCGATTGAATCAATATCTGTTTCACCGTAAACAAACTTCTTCGCGAGTGCTACGAACAGGTTCCCCGGTCCGACAATCTTATCAACTGGTTTTACAATCGCTCGCTCGCCATCGTTAATTCCGTAAGTGAATGCCGCAACACCTTGCGCGCCGCCCATTCGATAAACTTCCGTTATGCCGAGTTCGTGACACGTCGCGAGCATATCGTTGTTATACGCGCCGAACGGAGTCGGCGGTGCCATCACCGCGATTTCGGGAACGCCCGCAACTTGTGCCGGAACAGCCGTCATCAATACCGTAGAAGGATACGCCGCCGCGCCGCCGGGAACGCAAATTCCAACACGGCGCAGCGGACGATAACGTTCGCAAAGATAACCGCCGACACGTTCGATACGGACATCGTGAAGACGGATAGCGGTTTGAAATTCGCGAATATTCGACGCGATTCGGCGTATGCAGTCGAGAAACGACGATTCGGCAGCCGCGTGAGCAGCAGCGAGTTCCTCACGCGATACACGTAAGGTGTCGGCGGTGAGTTCCGCGCGGTCGATACGTTTGCTGTAATCGAGTAACGCCGTTAGTCCCCGTTTGCGAATGTCGAAACAAATCTGTTCGACAATCTGTTGTGGAGTAAGCGGCTCGCCAAAAATCTCAATAGTCCGCTGCCGCCCGCTTTCGGAAACAATGTTACCCCGAATGCTAAGTTTCTCACGTAACGAGTTAATCGCTCCGGCAACACCGTCACAACGGCTATCAATGCGCAGAATTTTCATAGTAATACTTACACAGTTCTAACGTAAACCGCATGCAGTCAAAAAAACATAAGAAACCAAACCTCTCCTATCGGTTCGCGACAGGAAATTGTCGCTGCGAGACGGACGGAAATCTGGCGTACACTTGTACCAGCCGTTAGTGACTTCCAGTCCACGCTAAAAAGTTGACCATCCAGCGAAACCTCCAAGAGAGAATTTGGCTCTGATAATATAGTAACCGTTTTCACACTATTTTACAAGAGGGATTTTGAGAATGATTGTAAATGTTACTCTGTACAATCTCGTAGTAACATCAAACAATATTGATGATTATTTTACCGATACATTACTTCCCAACTCTTTCAAGTGCCTTTCAAAATCAACAACATTCGTTTCCATTCGCCATTCAACATTCGGGATTTGCTTGAATAATTTTTCCTGTGCTTTAACTGCAATAGTATCGCTCATTCGCAGGTTATCGCTTTTCGTTTCAACAATCAGGTGCAAACTTTTTCCGTTGTCGCGACTGATTGCATACACAAAATCGGGACTTGTGGTGCCGCCCGTATAGGTTGGAACCTTTATGCTGCGTTTGGGCAATTTTCCGTAAACAATAATTTCGTTCTTTGGCTGAATTTTCAATACCTCGTGTTCAATTTCACTGTCGTAAACCGCTTTATCGTATAAAAACTTTTCATTATTCTGAAAGTCGCTTGCTATTTTATCACCCAAAAGTCCCTGTGCGAGTTCATCTACAAATTCCTCGCTGTTTGGTTTGAATAAACTTGTATTTGCCGTAAAATCAAGAGACGTATAATCGTATTTTTGCACGAAAACTTCAGCAAATTTTGCTCTGAAACTTTTGACTATATTTTCAAGCGAAGTAAGATTAAACACATTTTTATTTCCGGATTTGTCTTTTCTCGCCGCTACGATATTTTTGTGCAAAATTTTGAGCGGTATATTTGTTTGACTATGAAGCCGTTTTAGAAATTCGTTGTATGGAATAACCGCCATTTCGGATTCTGTTGTTTGAAATCCGTTTTCGTGCAATTCCACTACGCCATCGCCTTTTGCTGTATATTTTTCCAAAATTTGCGTATATGGATCTACAAAATTTTCTTCGACAACTTGCCCCTGCGAGTTGCGTACATAAGTTGTCGCGTTGCCAAGAGCGCCAACTACTTCTATCGGTTTTCCCCAAACGTCGTACTTGGTTTTTGCCGTGCTGCCGTTGACTGTTTTCATTCCGGCAATTGAGCCGGTTGGGATTAGCGTTGCGGGTTTGTCCTTCGTTCCGACACCGTTCGGCATTGTCACCGCCGAAATCATATCGTCGTTATTATATGTGAAACGTGTTACGACATTCGGCAACAACCCAGTCGTGTCAGAACTTGTACCAATAATAGTTATGATTCGCACTTCGTCGTCGTGAGTGAACTTCGTCACCTTATTATCCGGCGCGACAACTTCTTTGAGAAAACCGGTTTCGCTATCGTAACGAAATTCCGTAACAAAATTTTCCGGTGTAATTTTCTTCGCGAGACGACCAGCGTAAGTATAAGTTACATCAACAAGAGACGAAGTTCCAGTAATCGTGACTGTCAACTCATGCGTCTCACCGCATACACACTCACCATAACAAACCGAAGCAACAAAAGCAACAACAAACAAAACTGTTATCACAACAGAAATTCGTTGAAAACTCATA
>JAITST010000367.1 GCA_031287585.1 Planctomycetaceae bacterium
CCGCACGACCGCCGTTGCCAACTTATTCAGTTGACGAACCGCCGTCGCTCGTTTGTCAATCGTGTCCTGACCGCTTATCGCTTCGGCGCGGCATTGACGACCGTGCAACAACGCAATCGTGACACGGTCGCACTCGACTAAACGGCGTGCCTCGTTGACAATCGTATAAGACGTTTGCCGTACGTCGAGCGAACGATGTATTGACCGCGTAAATTCTTCCAGCAACGACCAGAGCGATTGACGGTCGTTGAAGTGACGCAACTGCCGGTTTTTGTGATAGTCAACAACTGCCAGTGTCGCCTGCGTGACGAATCGCAAGCAACCTTGCTGCGAGTTCGGCGGCGTATTTGCGCGGAGTATAATTTCAACAAGTCCGGTCGTTTCGAGTTCCGTTCTAACGGGACAAAAGAGTAAAATGTGGTCAGTCGGATTGCCCGCCTCGGAATCCTGTTCACCGCCGGTGAATGTCGAATGCGGGAGGACAAGCGTTCCGTTTTCCGACGATTCGAGCATACGGTATAACAGACGGCTGTGCTGACGATTACCGTCTTCGTTGTTCTGCAACTCGATTGACTGCATGTTTATCTGACACGAAAGCGACAATCCTTTTTGCGGGTCAAACGACCAAACCGCACCTGCCATCGCCGACATCGCCACAACAACACGCTGCAAAAAATCCGCGTGAAAAACCTCCGGCGGCGTATCAAGCCGCGCCGTCTGCATCAACTCCGTCAACGTATTACGTATCTGCTGCCGTGCATTATCAATACTGGATTCGGATTGTTGCTCTGTACTCATAAATATAATATGTTAAAATTTCTGTTAGCAAATTGTTGTCACCCTTGACCGATACTTTACGTTTTCACAACGTTTTCGCATTCTAATACTACATTTAATATACATCATAACCAATAAATTATCAATAACCAATGTCAATAACCAAGTTACGAATCGGACTTTTCGGCGGCGGGTTCGACCCTATCCACGTCGGGCATCTGTTGCTTGCGGAAACAGCACGTCAGGAAGCGGGATTGGATAAAGTAATTTTTATGCCGACCGGAATCTCTCCGCACCGCTGCGGGAAAACGTGTTACAAAGTTGATGCCGAACATCGTTATCAAATGTTGTTACAAGCAACAAACAACTACTCCGAATATGAAGTAAGCCGTTACGAAATAGACAACAAACAAAAAAGTTACACAGTAGATACATTGCAACATTTAATTTCAACCAACTCAAACGCCAATCTGTACCTGATACTGGGCGGCGATATGTATCTGGATTTACCGAACTGGTACAAGGTAGAAGAAATTTTACAACTGACAACACCAATAGTAGCGGCGAGACCAAACTACGTTTTCGGGCAACAAATCCCGGAAAACCACATCCAAATAAAAATGCCGCAACTGGAAATATCATCAACAACCAGTCGCCAAAACGTGTCAACAGGAAAAAGCATAAGATTTCAGGTGACGAAAGAAGTAGAGAAGTATATTCTGGAAAATGGGTTGTATAAAACGTAAAACCGCGTAACACAAACATTCACGTTTTTCTTGACAACTTCAGTTTTTGGCGTATAATTCTTGAAACATTCACGTTTTTCACGGAGTTTAGCCCATTATGTCCGAACGTAGTTATTATAGTAGCCCCGCTGGTTACGCATTTCTTATCGCGAGATTTCACTTGAACGTCATCCCAAACTGGCATCAGTCGTTCATTGCCGACGGAAATACGCATCGGGTGAATGTCGCGGACGGTGTAACAGAAGAAATTTTTCCCCACAGATACAAGCCCGCGTCCGATTCGGTCGGCGAACAGTTGGAGTTTGCACTCAAATATGACGGAACGAATTTAGCAATCATTGCCGCTGTTTTCCGTGTTGCCCCGCAAGGCGAACTCGAAGAATACGTCGCCTCAAAACCAAATGCCAATGTCAAGTACAGCAAATCCTGACCGACCTCACTGGATTGTAAAACTTAGCGGCGGATGACGCAAAGAGTAAAGCGTAACTCCTATTCGCTGAATGAAAACCTGCCTTATGATGTTTCATTTACAGTTTAGAAGTATTTATCTCACATCATTCAACACCGCTCTTGCGTGCCGTGAATAATAGCCGCGCAGGTCTTTGGTGTAGGATTTTAGGATTGTTTCGCCGCGTTTGTTTACGTCGCCGGTGCGGTATAATGCCCTTGCCAGCGAAATTTCTACCAGCGAATCACGTCTTGCTTTTTCCTGATTCAAATTTGATAGTCCGCCGGATTCGTCAAAACGTTTTGCTTTTTCTATCGTGTCGTGAACGTAACCCGTCATTCCGTCTTTGTCCAGTAATTCGTTCAACGCCTTCGCGGACTTTTCGCCGCCAATGTTTTCTAACGCGACCGCGACCGCGCGAATATGCGAAAACTCGCTGCCGGATGTCAACATCTTCGACTTCTCAATTATCACGTCCGCCGCCTGACTATCTTTCGTTCTGCCAAGCGTCATCACCAACTGGTCCATCGGACTTGTCGCCGAACCCGCTTGCCCCATTGCTTTGAACCGCCAGCCATTGTCCCACGTCTTGTACGACTTGAGTTTCTCAATCAATGTCGGTACGCCAACGTTGTCATTCAGTCCCGCCGCTACCTTCGCGAAAATAAACTTGCGTTCAAAATCGGTCTCCTTTATGTACGCCCGATGAACCAGCGGACGCGCTTCGTCAGGGTACCACATCACGAGCGGAGCGTTTTCGTGAAAATTGTCCGGTAACGCCGCAACCGCTTGCGGTAATTTGTCGCGTGAATTACCGTAATTGTCGTCTTGCTTCAAAACATCTGCCGACAAGTTACCAATTTCAACGAGATGTTTTTGCAACTCACGAACATTAAGTTTACGAACATCGCTAATGTTTTCTTTCGTAATCATTGCCGCCGCGCAACCAATCGCGTAACCCTGATTCTGCAAATCCGGCTGCATTCGCACAATTGGAAGTGCGTCACGGTGCGAACTAATCGCAAGCCCGACAACGAAAATGCCGTTGAGACCTTTCGGTACGCAACTGCGATACGGAACATAAGCGTAAAGCCGGTCGGTTCGGTCGCTGGAGCCGTCCGATTTTTTCTCAACACGATACGGATGATTCAACTCCATATACGGGTCGATTGTGTAGCCGTGAGTATCGTAATCACTGTAAGCGTAAACAATCGAATCAGGATACGTTCGCTTATTGACTTGGTCAAGCACAGTAAAACTAAACTCGCCGCGAACTTGCCGCCGTTCACGTGTGCCGAGCAGTTTGGCTTGGTCGAACGCGGACGGATATTTTTCTTTCGCGTAAACAAAAACGTGCGACGAATCAATTATGTCAGCATCGTCAACAAACATAAAATCGGTATTCGTATAACTCGCACCAAGATTACGCGGCGCAAGTCCCGCTCCCTGAACCGCTATTTCCTTATTATCGTAAGAATGAATTGCAGAACCGGCAGCAATCGCGATGTCGCCGTTACCAGTCGCGTCAATAACAACTCCCGCTTCGACTATACCAGCACCAAACGGCGTTGCAACTAACACTCCGTTGACTTTATCACCATTATCTCCGTTGATAACTAACGCTCCATGCGCTAACACACCGTACCAAACATCAGCACCCGCTTCAGCGAGTTTACTTCGCCACCAATACGTCTTCGATTCGATACCCCAATTCCGTTGTCCGTTTTGAACTTCTTTCGTGAAGCCGGTAACGTTGCCGTACCAATAAATTGAAATCGCACCGGCAGTACCGATACCGCCGAGGTCGTGTAGATGTTCCAATACAAGCGTCTTCGCACCCTGCCGCGCAGCCGCGATACCTGCTGGTGCGCCGCTCGTTCCGCCGCCGACAACAACCACATCGTACTTGCCGAGAACCGGCAGCGAACGTGCTGGGTCGCTGACTGTCGGAATCTTGCCGTTTTCCGTAATTGGTTTTTCAAAACCGAGAACATCTCTTCGCAAACCGCTGAGAACTTCGCGAACATCGCCAACAATTTTATTAGCCGTGTTCGTCTTTCCTTTCATATCGGACGTTACAACTAAACTTTCTAACTTCGGAAACTTTATCGTCTTCGTTTCGGCGGCGAGTTGCTGACCGCGTTTTCGCCAAACCGGAAGCGGCTCAAATTTTTGTTCAAAGTAAACTTCGTCCGCTGTGAACGATTGGTCATCCGAATAAGTTGCGAGACGAATTTGATTTTCGATTTTCTCACGCAAATCAAGATTGGTAGGCGCGGCGTTATCGGGAACATCAATCGCAAACGTGTATTCAACTACCGGATATTCGTTCGACGAACTACCGTCCGCGAGTTTACGTTGCGACGCGACGAACGGTTTACCGACAACTTCGCTCGTTACGTTTTTCAGCAACGAAAATTTTTCGAGATTTGGCGTTTGCGGAGCCGCTCCGATAACAACAAATTTTGCCGTTTTGAGCGACGTGACTTGCGGACGTGTATCAAGAATCCGTTTCGCGACAATCGCCTGCCGACCGCTGCGGTTCGCGATAACCGCACCGAACCGCGTACCGTTTGCGTCTTCAACATCACCGGTTACGAATGTATTGAACAGGAATTGAACGTTTGATTCGAGCAGCGAGTTGTCGAGAACGTGTTTGACGTGCATCGGACGCGGCAATTTCAATCCTTTATCGTCAACGACAACACTACCGAGCGGCTGCGGCAAGATGACGAGTTCGGCAAACAATTGTCGGCTAACCGCCTCTTTCTTCCGCACCGCGAGTTTCAGATAACGTGTCGTTAGCGGCTTCTCGAATGTCAACGTAAATGGAACGAGTTGACCGTCGTTCGATTGTTGCTTGACTGACTCGGCGATAAATTTCTGTTCGACTTTTGTCCAGTCGTTTCCGTTGTTACTGACAGACAGTTCGACACGTTCCGTTTCAAATAATTTTTCACCGCTTGTTCGCCGGTACGCTGCAAACACGATTTGACGAATCTCTTTCGCTTGCCCGCAATCGGCAACTATTTCAGCGTCGCCGTTGACTTGCAGCGAATCGGTTACGGGGTCGCCGAGTACGGTGTCGGTGAGCCGTGCGCGAGCGGGAATTTCGGGGTGAGACGGGTCAATGTTACCGATGAGTTTGTAGGTGAATTGATGTTTCACGGCATTCTTTATTTGTGTTATGAACGGTGACGATGAGTTGTTGTCTCTATTGTTGTCGTTTGCTAAAACACGAGCAAGCGGGTCGTTAGCATCTTCGCCGTTTTCACCGGCAAGACGAAGAGTGGCGGTACGGTCTTCGCCGAGATACGGGTATGGCGTGACGAGTAAAACCGTCGCACCAGCGCGAGCCGCTTCGCAAGCCGCCGCAACACCGCCAGTCGAACCGCCGACAACCAGCAAGTCAACTTCATAAGCAACAGGAACCTGACGAGCCGACTGAACAACGACGGAATCGGCGAAGGCGGCAACAGTAAATGAAACGAGAAGAGATAACGTGATGATAAAACGTGTTGAAGTAGTCATAAAAATTCCTGTTGGTTAGCGTAGGTAAATTGTTCAAACAAAACGTAACATCGTAATCAATTGCGTGCCAATTTTGGCACGTGTCATTGTTATGATGATACCACACATACAGTTGTTATTCAATCATTTACCGCGACCGTTTATACCCGGTGAACGGTTTAACTTTGAAATCAACTTTTTCAGTTTTTGTAACCTCATACGATAGCGGCGTAGTTTCAGCGTTTGCATACATCACATCAATAACCGGCTCTTCGCCAGTGTCCATCTCGTCCCGCAAAACCTTACCCGGCACGATACGTGATGTTCCACTGATGACAACTCTGTAACTGCCTGCGTCAATACCGTCACCGTTACCATTTGTCGAAAGAAAGTATGAACCGTCGGACTTAATCGTACCGTATGCTTGCTTGGCTTCACCTTGAAACAGGATATTGCCGTTGGGAACCGGTGTACCGTCTTCAAGTGTGACGCTCCCTGTTATCTTACATTTGTCACTGCAACCAACAGCAACAAACAATGTTGCCGTCAACAATAGTCCGTAAAATATATTTCTACACATAATTATAGTCTCCAATAAAATGAGTGATGAATTTGAATAACTACTGAACATCATTAGCAACTTTTACATACGCTCGCAAAATCAGTTCGGCGGTTGTATTTGAAATCCCTTGTACCGAACCGTCACCAAGTAAGAACGGACAAACGCCGGAATGCCAACTTCCGAAACCGTAATCACCGCGTCTTCCAACATCAGGGTCACTTCCGGTATTAACACACTGATTGTTATCCTCTGTGAAATCACGGGGATTTGCGAGACGTTGTGAAATGGTTTTTATATTCCTTGCGGCACCGCACGCCCAGCGACCAGTTGTTATGTACGTGCAATCCGCGGTATATGCTTTGTTGGCAAGGACGCTGCTGCTGCCAAGCCGCGACTGACCAAGACGACCAATTGGAATGTGTTTTTCACCAATTACAAACTGGTTACTACTGCCGTCTTGCCACCACGCCATAGTATCATGCGGCAGCCAAGAAGTGAAATCAGGAGCAGTAACACCGTTGCTGTATGTTTTATTTGTTGTCGCCGCAACACGAAGCGGACCGACTTGTCTGGTAATGTGGTCATTGACATTTTTAACGTTGAAGTGATAAAACCAATATGTGTCTGAAAGACAAGGGACAGCGTAATCACCGAGCGGTCCCGGCACATCTTGCCCAGAGGTTGTTCCTGTATAAAGTCCTTCACCACTACCGCGCCGCGTCGGACAACGGTACATATTGACACTCCCCAACGACTTTTGTTGTTCAGGAGTAAATAATCCCCACCAAGTTAACGTTCCATCCGTAGCATTCTTAAAAACAACCCCATCCATACCAGTACGTACACTACCGCCGGAAGCGGGCAAAGAAAGGAACAAGTCATACAACGCCGCTTGCTCAATATATGGGTATATGAGAGCGAAAAGCGAGTAACGATTGTTGTCATCGCTATCACTACCGTTAGTGATTGGCGGCAACCCGTTGCGTGTGTCGTGAAAATTGTGAATTGCGAGTCCGATTTGTTTAAGATTATTCGTACACTGCATTCTACGAGCCGCCTCACGGGCGGCTTGCACAGCGGGCAATAGAAGAGCAATCAGTACACCGATGATTGCAATAACAACAAGAAGTTCAACAAGGGTAAAAGCCGAGCGAGAAGAGCGATTATTGCATCTTCCACAAACTGCGGGGGGGGGGGGGGGGGGGGGGGGGGGGGGGGGGGGGGGGGGGGGGGGGGGGGGGGGGGGGGGGGGGGGGGGGG
>JAITST010000389.1 GCA_031287585.1 Planctomycetaceae bacterium
CAGCGTTGATTCCGATAATCACCGACCTTGACCCGCAAGCGGTAACAACTCCGAGTCGTACTGTATCAAGAATAAACCGCGATGTCCGTTTTTCAAACGACAAATCACCATACCGTCCAAGAATGTGGATTGCGTTCAAACACAACTCAGATTTCTGGACAGAACAACCGACGTACTTTTTTCAGGTTGAGAGCGACAGTTATACGTTCGGAATGGGGGTTTACGGAGCAAACGCCGCAACGATGCGAAAATTCAGGGAACAAATTGACGAAGACCCTGATCGCTTCCTAAACATAGTAAACCCAATCAACAAAAGCAAAACATTGAATCTCGACGCGGAATCCTACAAAAGAAAAGTCCCGTCTAACCACCCAAAACAAATTGACCGTTGGTATCAAAAAAAATCAGTCGCGGTACTAACAGTAAAAGAACCAGACAAAACCCTATTCACAAAAAATCTGGTAAACAAACTGGAAGATAATTTTGTAAAGTTAAAGCCGCTATACGATTTTTTATGGCGTGCGACGGTGATAAGGGGATGAGAAAATGAATCGTAAATTCCATGTCCTACGCATAACATAAACGCACCCGTTATGGTTTTTGATACCGCGCGGTCAAGTCGCGGTATTTTGTAATAGTCGATCCGTTGGCGGTTTTACCGCTTCACATTTTTTTCACCACTTACCGAAAGGAACTTACTATGCAAACTACTCGTCGTAGTTTTTTGAAGACATCTTCATTGCTTGCCGGAATCGCGGTTTTTCCGTCACCGGCTTTTTTGCGGGCGCAGGATGCCGGGTCCAAGTTGAATGTTGCTTGTGTTGGAATCACCGGACAGGGTGGTTATAGCGTCAACGGTGTTAAGGGCGAGAACATTGTCGCTCTGTGCGACGTTGATACCGCTAACCTCGAACGTGTCGGTAAACAATTCGCGTCTGCCGAACGTTTCACCGACTTCCGCGAAATGTTCTCGAAGTTGGACGGTAAAATTGACGCTGTTACTGTCGCCACGCCTGACCACACTCACGCGGTTGTAAGTGTTACGGCAATGAATCGCGGCATTCATTGTTATACAGAAAAACCGCTTACGCACGACATCAGCGAAGTACGAAAGATGATTGATGTGTCGAAAGCGAAGAAGGTTCAAACGCAGATGGGAACGCAAATTCATGCTACGTCGAACTACCGCCGCGTTGTCGAACACATTCAGGCAAACGCGATTGGAACAGTGACGGACATTCACGTTTGGTGCGGTAAAGGTTGGGGCGGACATCCGATTCCCGCGACAACGCCGCCAAAACCGGAGTCGCTCGATTGGGATTTGTGGCTAGGTCCAGCCGCCGAGCGACCGTATAATAAGTGTTACGTTCCGGGGGGTTGGCGTTCGTATTGGGCATTCGGTAACGGTACGCTCGGCGATATGGCGTGTCATTATATGGACTTGCCGTTCTGGGCGTTGGGCTTGCGGCATCCGACAACCGTCGAAGCGACGGGACCGGCAGTTGATAAAGAATCGTGTCCCGCCGGAGTGAGTGTGAAGTACCAATACCCTGAAACGGACAAACACGCGGCGTTGACATTGTCGTGGTACGATGGCGATTACAGACCGGCGTTGCTCAAAGAGAAAGAGATGCCAGCGTGGGGAGCGGGCGTTTTGTTTGTCGGCGGCGACGGAATGTTGCTCGCGGACTACAACAATCTGATTTTGTTCCCCGAAGAAAAGTTCAAGGGCTTCAAACGACCGGAGCAAACGATACCGCCGTCGCCGGGGCATCATAACGAGTGGCTCAACGCAATCAAAAACGGCGGTACAACGTCGTGTAACTTCGACTATTCCGGCACGTTGACCGAAGCGGTACTGTTAGGAACGGTAGCATATCGCACGGGTAAAAAACTAAACTGGGACGCGGCGAAAGTCCAAACCGACGACGCAACAGCAAACACGTTACTAAAAGTCCCGCAAAGAAAAGGATGGGAATTTTAGGTATAGTTGTTAGTTTTTTGAAAGTGTTCACTTAAAGATAGTTATGCGTAAATTCAACTCGAAGACGTTAAAATTAGATAAAATACAGCGTATAGGTAACAAAATATGATGTGTTTTATGCTTTTCTATATGTTGTATTTTGATTAAATTGTCAAATTTAGACTGTGGACAGCAAAAACTATCTTTTAGTGAACACTCCCCAATTTATTTCAACCCCAAAAGATATATGTCATTTAATTCAAACACCAAATTTATGTATTTTTCGTATTGTTGTTTTTTGGAGAGTACTGTGATATACTTGTGATAATACTTTTGCCTTGCGGGGTGATAAGATTTGCGGCAACCGTTGGCTGTCCGCGCGGTGTCGATGTTTTTTACGTCATTGTTTTTACCTCCAAAATCCTTAACCAATCCTCAAAAATCCAATGCCAGAACAATTATTAAACTTAATGGGAAATCTCCTGATTCCAGCCGCGATATTGATAGCAATAGTTGTCATGTTGTCGTTTATGGTTGTATTTATCAACTTTTTTCCGTTGTGGATACAGTCTGTAACAACGGGTGCGGGAATTTCGATTTTCGACTTGGTTGGTATGTGGTTTCGCAAAGTCAATACGAACGTGATTGTCCGCAGTAAGATAATGGCGGTCAAGGCGGGACTTGACGACAGTATTATGACGGGCAAGTCGCTCGAAGCACATTATCTTGCGGGCGGCAACGTGCCGTTGGTTGTACGTGCGATGATAGCGGCACGGAAGGCGAAGATTGTTGACCTCGATTATAAGTTGGCAACAGCAATCGACCTTGCGGGACGTAACGTACTTGAAGCGGTTCAGACGAGTGTCAATCCAAAAGTGATTGACTGTCCGACACCGTCGAAGGGACGAACGACGCTTGACGGCGTTGCGAAAAACGGTATCCAACTGAAAGTCAAGGCACGTGTAACTGTTCGCGCGAATTTGCGGCAACTCATCGGCGGTGCGACGGAAGAAACGATTATCGCGCGTGTTGGCGAAGGAATCGTGAGTGCGATTGGTTCATCGGCAACGCACGG
>JAITST010000427.1 GCA_031287585.1 Planctomycetaceae bacterium
CACGTTATTGGAATTGCTTTAGCCGTTAAAGATAGGCAAAGTTTATACAGACGGCAACTATGCCTACTATGAACGTTTTGATTCGGAGACGTTGGTTGTATCGAAAAAGAACACGCAAAAGATCGAGCGGAAGCATTTACCGTTGCGGACTTTGTACAACCGGTTGACGCGTAAAGGATTCGATTTTCGAAGACAGAGCAGATGCACAAAATCTGCGTCGGGATTATCATCAACTTCTGGTGTTTCGGGTGGAATTACATTATTCAATGAGTTTAGAACTCGACCGCGTTCCCGGCACGGCAAGCGGATAATTACCGTCCTTGTCCGGCAGCACCGGCGGCGGTGTATCCCAAGTCATTGTGTCAATGTTCGGACATAACTCCACCTTCGACTTAAAAGTATCGTCCCACGTGAGTTTTTGCCCGGAAAATACCGCCATTCTGCCGAGAATTGCCGTCATCGAAACCTTTGCACATCTTTCAATGTCGTTATGCGGTTTGTCATTGCGGATTGCGTCAAACAGGACATCGTGTTCAACCTGAAATGGATTTTGTTTGTCTGTCTGCTTCCAAATCAGGTTTTCCTTTTTTGCCGAAAACCCTTTGTAGATTGTCGGCGTATTGACGTGTTCGCCGAGATAAGCAACGCCCTTTCCGCCGAGAACTTCAACCTTGCGGTAATTCCAGCACCGATCCTGGTGCCGGAATTGAGCAACCATTCTCGCCCCATTCGGAAAAGTGTATTCAACGGCATAATGGTCAAACGTTGTCCCCGCCTTGACGGGAATAGCCCTGCCTCCGGACCCCTGCGCATCGACCGGATACGTATCCATTGCCCAACACGCAATATCGTGATTGTGAATCAGATAATCCTGAAACATTGAACCGTTCACCCACGTGAAAACATTGTAATTGCGGATTTGATACATCAACTCGCTTTCGCCGTCCTGCCGTTTATTTTCTTTGATTGCCCCGTGCGTCCGGTACGAAAACACGGCGTTGGGTTCGCCGATAATTCCTTTGCGGATTTCCTCGATTGCCGCCGCGTTGGATGCGCTGTAATGATATTCTGTTCCGCCGACAACTTTGATTCCCTTTTCGTCCGCTTTCTTACCGGTTGCCAGCATCCGCCGCACACCCGGAGCATCGACAGCAAAGGATTTTTCCATAAAGACGTGAACGCCTTTTTCAACGGCATATTCCACGTGGAGCGGGCGGAACACCGGCGGAGTGGCAAACAGCACAACGCCGCCTGCTCCGACGGCTTCAACTACTTTTTTATAAGCGTCAAAGCCGATAAATTGCCGGTCTTCGGGGACATCGACTTGAACGTCTTTTGCGTCGGCAAAATTTGTCGATACTCCGTTGAGAACCCCTTTTAAGCGGTTCGGCTGAATATCGCCGAGGGCAACGAGTTTTTTCGGTCCCTTTGTGGATAATGCCTGCATAATTGCCCCGCCGCCGCGTCCTCCGCAGCCGACGAGTCCGACTTTGATTTCATTGTTTTCTGCCGCGTGAACAGCAGGAACGAACAAGTTCGCGGTGGTACTCGTGCTGGCAGTCAGCACTGCGGACGTTTTCAGAAAGTTACGGCGGTTAGTTTTCATATAAATAATATAAATATCTGTTAAGTATTTGTAAAACAAAATGTGTCCCAAACTGGTATTGTTTGAAGGTTGGCAATATGCTAAAACGAACAAGAGCATTGTAACACAAATCAGAAATAAATACAACAGCATTTCGCAGCTATTTGACGAGAATAAAAGCCCGAAGCGCAAGCAAGGGCATCCGCGTATCCTCAAACCACGTTTTACAACTCGCCTCGTCCTTGAACAACACGTTGCCGCCAACTCCCAAATTAAAGCGAAACTCTTTGTAATCTTCCGTAAAATCGTCAATCTTATCCAACGTTGCAATTGCCATATTGACTGTCGGCTTGGGCAAATTTCGATGACACCAATCTTGAGGACGTGATCGTCTTGGGCGTTATCGCCGGCGGTATCAATATCGGAGAGAAGGGCTTGAATTTTTCGTGAAGCAGGGATTCGGTGGCTTAACGCGAAATGATAGTAAACATGGGGACTTCCTTGTCTGTAAAAGGGGAACGGAGAGAAAAAAGACATTGTACCAATACCCCATAAAGTTTACACACCCGTGAATGATTTTATTGAAATACCCCGCATTGACTAATACCTATCAATGTGATATACTTATAGTCTGTTCGTGCCGACCGTCTTGGATTAAACCTAGTCAAGACCAGTTTTTATCCATACTCGTCGGTCAGTGCATTGTCTCTATTATTTTTTACACATTAAACCACTACTTTATACCATGACAAAGAAAATTGCTGTATTAGTTGTGAATCCGGTCAACGGATTCGGGTTGTTCCAGTATTTGGAAACTTTTTTTGAAAATAAGATTCCCTTCAAGACGTTTGCCGTATCCGACAGTGTTTCGGTCAGAACAAATTCGGGAATAGCATTACAGACAGATGCTGTAATTGCGGAATTGAAGGGACACGAGAAGGAATATGATGCCCTTGTGTTTGCTTGTGGCGATGCCATGCCGGTTTTTGCGGACAATATTGATAAGCCGTACAATCAGGATTTATTGGCAGTCGTCAAGACATTCAACGATAAGGGCAAGATTATCATCGGTCACTGTGCCGTCGCGATGCTTTTTGATATCGTTGGTATTGGCGAAGGGAAGCGGGTTGCGGTTCATCCTTTTGGCAAACCGCATTTGAAGAAGACCATCGGCACAGACGAAAAATACGTTATTGACGGCAATCTTTATACCGCTCAAACGGAAAACACCATCAGTGCCCTTATGCCTGCCGTCTTGAAAAAACTCGCGTGATTACGTATGCTCCATTTTTACTGGTATTTCCCGTAAAGATATTGCGTACAAAAAAACATGGTAGTGTGCGAAATTTATGGGGGGGATGTCATGAAAAGCCAAATTTTAGCGGTGTTGACCATCATTCAATAATTCTGGGACACGACCCGAATTAGGACAGGGTATTTATAAAAACGTTAATTTTAACCGCAGAGTTCGCAGAGAAACGCAGAGATTTTATTTTTGAGAATCTTTTGTAATAATTACAATAGAATAAGTTACAAAAAAATACTCCTCCGCGATTCTTTGCGTCCTCCGCGTTAAAAAAGAGTTTTTAGAGATTCCCTGAAGATGAGATTGATTTAGCGAGAGACGCGGCAGATTATTCTAGAACCGCTTGTGATAGATTATTTTATAACGGCACAACGTCACTATTCCATTGGTTACGGCACAGTAAAATTTTACTGCACCTCGCCACTGGCTACATTATTTCACCTCGTTAGAATGAAGAAAAAGATTTGTAGATACCAATAACCACTGTTTTGAACAGTGATGAATCAGTTCCCGACAAAAACTACTTCATCTCTGCCAGTTCTATTACTGCTCCGCTGTATTCAATGAACGCGATTTTTAATGTTGGCGAGGCGGCAAATATCGGGTGGATTACGTTCTTCCCTTTTAACGTTTCTTCCAGATTGTCCACCGCGTAAGCCGCATGGGAACGGGTTTTGATTAGTTCGTTCATCGGGCTGTTTTCGTCGAATTTCAGCCACTCTATTGTGAATGGGTCTTCGTCCGGTGACGTTACATGAACTCCTAGTGCTTCGATGTAACTCATGTTTGGTTTCCGTTGTTGGAACTCCGAAATGTAAAAACTTCATTGGGATTCTCCTTCTTGGTTAGACCTCACGGGTCTCAAAAATTGTTAAAGATACAAATAAATTAACTACACTCACCATTTCAGTTCACTGCGAACTGAATCAGATTGTTCGGTTTTCAAGTTTGTTATTGCGGTTTTATCTTCTTCAGACCACTTTTGCGGCAATGTCACAGATAATTCCGCGTACAAGTCACCGCGTTCGTTGTTCTTTTGAAGAACACCAAAACCTTTTATTCTGAGTTTCGTTCCGCTTGTTGAACCGGCAGGTACTTTTACTGACACCGTTCCTTTCGGCGACGGTATATCAATCTTCGCACCTAGTACCGCCTCTTTCAACGTTACCGGAACAGTCACGTATAAGTTGTCGCCGTCACGCCGGAATGATTGGTCAGGGGCTACATTTATCGTTACCAACAAGTCACCCGCTTTGCCGCCGTTTGTGCCTTGTTTACCTTGACCGCGCAGACGAATTTTTTTACCGTGTTCGATGCCCGCCGGAATTTTCAGGTCGATTTTATGTAACTTGCCGTCCGACTGACGAACCTTCAATTCCCGTGTTCCACCTTCGATTGCGATTTGAAACGGTATCACTATCGTACTCTCAACATCGTCGCCGCGTGTCTGTTGACGTGCGCTGCCGCGAGTAACACTATCAGCACCTGCACCACCGCCCATCATCTGCCGCAAGATTTCGTCGAGATTCATACCGCCAAACGGAGACCTGCCGCCGCCGCCGTTCCACTGAAAACCGCCGTTTCCGGTGGGACCTTGTCCCATCTTATCCGGCGATACGCCAAATTGGTCGAATATCCTCCGTTTTTCAGGATTGCTCAGCACGTCGAACGCCTCTTGCAACTTCTGAAATTTTTCCTTCGACTTCGGATCATTCGGATTCAAATCAGGATGATACTGACGAGCAAGTTTACGATACGCCTTAGCGATTTCGTCGTCGCTGGCGGATTTGGAAACACCTAGTATTTGGTAATAATTGTCTGACATAGTTTAGTATAGTTTTATTTGAAGTAGCGAGTTGTGTGTAGTATTATAGATTTTGGGTACGTTAAAACTGTACATTCCAAGTAACTGTGGTAAAAATGTCACCTAACACCCTGTAAAAAACGCAATTTGCACATTTTTACATTGAATTAAATGCTTCTTCGCTGAAAAAGCCAAGAACGCGTTTAATAAACACCATTTTGTCACATTCAGACAACACAAACATATCATCACTGCGTAAAGTACATCCCGAAATTGAAACAGAGTAAGGAAATTTAATTAGTGGTAAAATTTTCTAAAACTTGTTTGAAATTATTTTGGTCAACATAGCTGATACTTAGCATCCGTAAAACAATAAATCGTCCAAAAACTGGTCTTGTTTGCAAATTGGTAATATGCTATAATGTCGAAATGGATAAGAGCATTGTAACACAAATCAGTAATAAATACAAGAGC
>JAITST010000460.1 GCA_031287585.1 Planctomycetaceae bacterium
AAGCAATACGAAGTCGATACCAATCTTCGGCTTACGCTTCTCGTCGATGTTTCGCAAAGTATGCGGTTCGGAACCGGCACGTTGAACAAATATGATTACGCTTGTACCGTTGCCGCTTCGCTGGCTTATCTTGCCATTCGTCAACAGGATGCCGTCGGCTGTATTACGTTTGACAAGGAAACTCAAAGCGTATTACCTGCCAAGATGAAGCAATCACATCTCGGAGCGGTTGTCGATAAAATGTTCCGCTCGAAACCAAAGGAGCGTAACAGTAAAGAGCCGGAAGTGCATCGCAGCGAAACTTCCGGGTTGCCCGAACTTACCGATTTCTTAAAAAACATAAAAGGTTCGCAACCGAATTTGCAGGATGCGTTGCGGACGGCAGCGGAGACAATCCGTCCGAATGGTCTGGTTGTGTTGATCTCCGATCTGTTGATGCAGCGGGACGGTCTGTTTCAGGGATTACAATATCTGCGAAGTCATGGACACGACATCATGGTGCTGCATGTTCTCGACGATATGGAGCTCGATTTCACGTTCGGCGGACCGACGCGGTTTGAGGGACTAGAACTTCCTCTACATATCCGATGCGATCCGAGAATGTTGCGGAAAGGCTATCTCGAAGCGGTCAATGCTTATCTCGATGAAGTCAAACAAGGCTGTACAAAAATGCAGTGCGATTATGCTTTGTTCCGCACCGCAACGCCGCTGGATGCTGCACTCTCCGCTTATCTGAGCCGACGAATGAAATAGCAGCCCCGACCAGATTCGATCAACCGAACCCCAGTCGCTCACGCTCCCGGCTTCTATGCAATGAGTATAGCAAAGCGGCACGCCTAATATACCGAACACACTTGAAACTTCCGCTTTGGTAGAAGTAGCGAGTGACGAGTATCCTTACTAACAATACTCGCTACTCGCAACACGCCACTCACAACTTCAACCAAAAAGCCAAAATTCAAAGTGCGAATGGTATAACTTACCGAGATATTGTCCGTGGGTATTGATATAGGGTCTTGCCTGGTTTATTGAGTTATATTAAAATCTAACTCGGTAAAATCAGGCAAACCCCTTAATTTTGATAGAATGAAGGGATTGTTAGAGAGGTTGCCTGAAGAATGTTTCGGCATAAAATTTTCTCCATAGATACAATTATGAGTCATTCATCTTTTCACAGATTTAATGCAACACACGCCATCATTCTTTCCGTTGGCATTTTTTTGCTTGTGGTGAACACCCAAGCCGAATCGCCGGATTTGCTTGGCGACCGCTCTTTGGAACGAACCACATTTCAACAATCAGGACAACTTCAACCAGAGTTTGATTTGCGAACCGATGCAGTGATGCCTTATGGAATCAGTCAAAGTGCCCTTGCGAATCTGGACAGTTACAAAAATGCCGGTTACGTTCTCCATCTAATGACCGGCGTTGCCTGGGGGCAGTATGAAGATTATCTCGACGGCAAAATGGACGGCACTGACCACTGGGACCAAGGGCAGCGTGATGCCAAAAACAGAGAAATTAACCACGGACACCGGACACCGTACATTGTTCCTTCCGTTTCGTTCGGACGTTATTTGGAATCGGGAATCAAAAAAGCCGTTGATTCGGGTGCCGAAGCCGTTTTTTTGGAAGAGCCGGAATTTTGGGCAAAGGCAGGATACAGCGAATCGTTCAAACGGGCTTGGGTGAATTATTACAACGAGCCGTGGATACGTCCCGATTCCTCCTGCGATGCTCAATATCGTGCCAGTAAATTGAAGCATTATCTCTACGGACGAACTCTTTCGCAACTTTCCGATGCGCTTAAAGAGTATTCGCTGCTGCAACACGGTCGTAAAGTTCGGTTCTTTGTGCCGACTCATAGTTTGATTAACTACATCCAATGGGGTATCGTTTCGCCGGAATCTTCTTTGCTCGATATGCCCGGCATTGACGGATTGATTTGCCAAACGTGGACGGGTACAGCAAGGACTAGAAATATCTATAACGGAAATACCGCCGAGCGAACTTTTGAAACCGCATTTCTCGAATACGGTTGTATGCAGGAATTAACACGCGGAAGCGGCAAACGGATGTATCTGCTGCACGACCCTATTGAGGACAATCCCCGTTATGACTGGAATGATTACCGGAAAAATTATATTTGTACGTTAACCGCCTCGTTGTTTGCGGCGGATACCTATTACTACGAGGTTTGTCCGTGGGCGAACCGGGTTTTTCAAGGAACATATCCGCACCAAAGTCCCGATGCGAAGCCGATTCCGCCGGAGTATGCTACTACTTTGCTGACCGTGTTCAATCAACTGCGGGATATGAAACAATCGAAAATTGATTGGAGCGGAGCGACCGACGGCATCGGTGTCTTTTTGAGCGACTCGGCACTCTTTCAGCGGGCAGCCCCTTATCAGAACGAGGGTGTTGTGGAAAAGCCCGATGACCCGAAGCGTCCGACAATATCCGAGGTCGGTCATTTGGCGGCATTTTATTCGCTCGCTCTCCCCCTGATAAAACAGGGAATCCCCGTGCGACCAACCATTTTAGAAAACGTGCTACGTTATCCCGGTTATCTTGACCGGTATCAATTACTTGTTTTGAGTTACGAATTTCAAAAGCCCCACACGCCGGGATTGCACGCCGTTCTTGCGGACTGGGTTCGCCGCGGCGGGACATTGGTTTATGTCGGCGGTGATACCGACCCCTTTCATCAGGCACACGACTGGTGGAACAATCCCAACGCGCTGAGTGCTTATGCAACGCCGACAGAACATCTTTTTGAATCGCTTGGTCTCGAACCCCAACAAAGCGACGGCACATTTCCCGTCGGCAAGGGTTATGTCGTCGTTGAACGAAAGCATCCGGCTTTTTTCAGCAGGTCGGAAATGTCGGGAAAAGAGTATCGGGAATTGATTCGTAAAGCCGCCGCTTTATCGAAAATGGAATTGGCAGAACGGAATTATTTTTTACTCAGGCGAGGTCCTTATATCATTGCTTCGGTGATGAATGAATCTCTTTCCGAGGAACCTTTGCAACAAGACGGACATTTTATCGACCTGCTTGATGCCGGACTTTCGGTGAAAACGAAGGTTCGTTTGCTTCCCGGCGAACAGGCGTGGCTGCTTGATTTGGATTCGGTAACGGCAAAAGCCCCTGCACCGTTGGCGGCATCGGGACGCATCGAAAATTGGAAGCCGACCGATACGGGTATTTCGTTTCAACTGGAAGCCCCGGCAGGTATCTCGACGGTGATACGCATTTTGACACAAAAGAAACCGAAGACCATCGAGATTGACGGAACCGCCGCCGAAACGTGGAATTGGGACGAACCATCGAACACGATTCTCATCCGGTATCAGGGAAATCCTCGCGGAGCAAAATACGTTGTCGGATGGTAAAAATCGTTTGGGAGAGTTGCCTTTGCCCCAAATTATTAGGGTGTGTTCACACTACTATAAAAAATGTGGTAGAATTTAACATAGTAAAAATGGCAATTCGGTATTTTGAGAACATTAAAAAACTACGCAAATTACTTATTTGTTTGCCTAAATACCTTATTTTGTTAGTGTGAACACAACCTAGATTCGTCGGAAAAATATCATGAGAAAATTAGAGAATGGGTTATTGGCGGGGCTAGTCGCAATAGTCATCTGTATATCGCTTTCCATTGCTTTTGGTAATCCATGTGGTAGTACCAGTAACCATTGGGGAGTTACTGAATACCAATGCCTTCTGGAAGGAACTTATTCTTGTTGCGCAAATTCATGGTTTTGCTATCCCTGCGGGGGATTTTCCCGCCCCTGTGAATCGAGGAGCAACGGGATTTATGCCACAGTCGCACCTGCTGGCAGTACTAACACCCTTAAGAAATTGCATCCTTAATCCCTCCCCTTTTATTTTTAATCTGTGTTATAATCGTCTTTCGTGTATGCGGTGGTTGACCCGTCGCATGTGAGTTTCACGGGGGGACATTTGTCTCCCAAAATCGTTTCATTTTTCACAACGAAAGCCGCCATGTTCCGCAATCAAAAAATCGTCGCCGTTGCCATCATTGTTCTGTTATCGCTTGCAGCATTGATTCAAATAACCTGGCATCGTTCGCACAAAGTGCCTTTGGTTCCGCAGGGTTCACAAGCAGAGTACCTTTCGAAATGGCATGACATGAAACGTATTCTCTTGACCGATGCAAATATCAAAAATTTTGTCGGCGATATGTTACAAGCGGATGTATTAAAGTTGCCCCCCGGCACGTCAAAAGTGTCCATCGACGACCTCACAGCGGAACAAAGACAGGATATTCAGGAAGCATTGGAAGGTTTTTTTACTGTCTATCGAG
>JAITST010000157.1 GCA_031287585.1 Planctomycetaceae bacterium
TACGTGTTAGCCGTTGCGAACAAAAGTCCCGACAAAGCGATTGCGCTTGACATCGAAGCGGTGAACAAAATCAGCGGAAAAACGGCAACTGAATTTCCGGCAACGATTTTGAGCGGTTCGTCGCCGGACGATTTTAACGACATCGGAGCAGAGAACCGGGTCGTTCCCGAAGAGAAAACGTTGAAAATCGAAGACGGCAAAGTAGCGATACCGGCACATTCGATTGTTTTCATTACGTTATAATATCCCTGTCACGATTGAAAATTGTTTGTGTCGTGATGTAATCGTAACCCAAAGTGTCGATTATGGAACATCAAACGTATTAGGTGACGCTTGTTGTCAAGAAGCAACGCAAATCCTTGCCACGTAAGGGGTTAAATATGGACAACCCCTTACGGGGTAAGGATTCTTTGTCAACATCTATTAAGTGGTAACGTAAGTAACGTAATTTTCAAACGTTATCTGTATAACGATAGGCAGAAAACTCTGCTGTCTATTGCTATGTCAAGAGCGTTTTATTGTTTTACGGTGACTAAGGTAATGAGGTTGTGTTTCTGTGTGTGCATTTGCTACTGATGTGTTTTTTAGTAAAAAAAGGTTCTTTTGTTCCTTAAAACATTAGTGAGCATGTTATACACTTTTCGTTTTTTTACAGGTAGGTAAGGATAGGTAATGGTAGGTAATGGTAGGGAAAAACTACTGTCCTTGACTATACCTGACTATCTGTGAAAAAAGTTCGATTGACGCGTCAACCCTGTGTAACTCCGTCGGAGTGCCGACTGTTATGTGTGAAACAAATTTTAGGCGTGTTCGGTATATCTACTCTCTGTAATCCATTAGCAACATTTTTGATTGCGGCAGTGTTGCGGCTATGTGATTTTTCTACTGTATTCCCGTGCTTCATCGTATAACCGTATTCGTAGTCGCCGTTGCTATTGGTTGCGGCTGGTATGTTGAGTTTGGGTTGTACGGCATTATCGCTGGCGGTTGATATTTTACGGTTGTGTTTGGCGGGGCGGTTGGTAATGTTTGTAAGAATTGCGGACTGCAAATGTCAACGTCTTGGTAGCCCGGATATGTTGGTTTTATAAATTCAGACTGATTTATTTGTACGTTGAATTTCGGGCTTGCTATGTCGATTGTTGTTACGCCGTCCGCTCCCTGACATTGTACCTCAATATGGCGCGCGAACAAAATTCCCGTTACCGCGTCATACGAATGTTTACTCGTTACCGCAATCGCTGTCAATTCGCCCTGCGGCGAATAAACTTCCTGACGTTCAACACAGCCCGTTACCGCGTCAATTACCGTCACCTTACGATACACACCGTCGGGCATCGGGCGTTCGGTCTCTACTCGCAGTTTGCCGTTGTCCACCGGATACGGTCCTTGATGACGTTCGCCCGCAACAGGTTCAATGATACCAAGTGCCTCAACCATCCACGCCGGATTGATTGGTATGTAACGTTTTACCGGAGACACCGCGAACTGGTCGTGACGCGCTACCGCCAACATCTTGTTCTCATCACGTTTCCGCCACAACCAAAATAGTTCGTCGTTACAACCAAAGTCAATTTCCTGACCGGTTATCGTAGAAACACCGCCGCGAACACGCAGCCGCTTCGGACGTTCAACAAGAATCGACGCTTTAATCGGAATCGAAACGCCCGTAACGTGAACAGATGCGTCATCAATCTCCATCGTGCGAACGAGTGTACTATTGCGGTAAATCGCGGCGACCGCCTGTTCGAGCGTCGGCGTTTCCGAAAACATCGCGGGTAACGGTTTCGGTTGACCATACGGCTTGCCGGAAAGACAGTGGCAGCCGGTACAGTTCAGAGCAAGCAGCGCGACGATTATTATGGTGTATCGGTTCATAAATTGTTTCCGCCATTCACGCGTAAAGTAATTCCGCTAAATATGTTTGTGTTTGTTCAATCTGTTCCTCATTCGGCATCGCGACGGGAATGTCGTAGTAGGTATCGCGTCTGCCGCAATAAACTGTTATGTATTCCGCGTTTTCTTTGTCGATACGAAGTATCCGCCGCCGCACGAGTAATAACGCGAGTACGTAACACATTTCCCAACGGTCGCCGCGCGCGATTAACTGGTCTAGCACTTGGAGTAAAACATCGTTGGGTGCGAGTTTCAAACGTTTGTCGCTTGGCAACGGTACTTTTGCACGCCACCATCCGACACGATTTTGACGTTCCTTATCACGTTCACCAGACCAAACCTCCGCGCAAAAGTCCAACCGCGAAAATTCCTCACCCTCATCAAGTAACACCGAGTAAAAATACTCACCCGGCAAGAGTTCACGCTGAGTCAAAGAACAAATTTGCGAAGCACGTGGAATGTCCATTTGGTTTTGTGTTTGATTTGGCGGTTAATGACAAATTACCGTGTGCGGAATGTTACAAAGTGTTGACAATAATTTCAAGAGCAATTTTGGCGGCGAACAATTGTTTTGCAGCAGGAAATTACTTAATCTAAAATTTCAGATACTAAAAAATGTTGGAGTACCGGCTACTTTGCCGCCATAGTGTATAGACGCGAAACGTTACGATACGTTCGTATTACAAACTATCCGCAATACATCCCATCGCCCCCCATATCCCGAACGGTGATTCTCCCTCTTTTACACATGTCTTTCCCGTGTAGTCGCCGCCGCAGTCTATTTTGTCTGATACGAAACACACTTGTCCGTCGAGCATCAACGTGCATGCTCCGCCCGCGTGGTAACTTGTTGGCGGTGCCAGCAACGGCGTTTCGTCTTTGGTCTTGGCTGCACAACTTGGCGAGTTCGGCGGTAGTATCGTGCTGGCGGTTGTGAAGATGTGCATCGCATCCGCCCAACGACTGCCGCACCATTCGCGATTCACCCACGTAACATTTTCGTCACCAACATAGTAGCCGCTCACCGCTGTCCTGACGCATAGTTGCGGATTCTGTTTCGTAACATCTTCACTAACCGCCGCCGACATATTGAGCCGCACACCGCCGCGAATACTGATCCGCTCCGGTACTTCCTGAACGCCGTCCGCCGTCGCGCCGCGAATCTCCGCCGAGTAAATCTGGCTATCACGTTTCGTCGCGGCGCAACGTTCACTCATCGCGATTGTATGAGACGCGCCGTCAACAATGTCGTCAAGCGTCCGCCAAACGCCCGGCGCGAAAACGCCGCGGCTAAACTTTTCGTCCAGTCCCGTTATCCAATCGCCGTGTGAGACAACATAGTTGTTGTAGCCAATACCTAACGGAACACGTTCAAGACCGACGGAGTCGCTCGGACAAAGAAATTCGGAAACGATTGTACAGTACGGACCGGGAACAGGTTGACCGGTATCGTCCAAAACAACCTTGCCGTCCGCACCAACTTTTTCCTTCCGCCAAGGAACCTGCCACTTCGCTTCAACGATGTCGTTATAAACATTCTCGTAACCAATATGCGGTAACAAAATAGTGAAAGCAGAAATCCGCCCTTGACTACCGGTACCAAACTTGTGACACGGCAAAACAGAATGAACATCATTGTACTGATTAAGAGCAACCCCCAAAGCCCGAAGACGGTTCTCACAACCTTTACGCCGAGCCGTTTCACGCGAAGCCAAAACCGCAGGAAAAAACAAACCCGCAACCAACAACGCAATTAAAATAATCGTAACCAATTCGGTGAGAGTAAATGCGTGACGTTTCATAGGTGGATGCTCCATAGGTTAAAGGTAAAACAAAGGGTTGTGTTCTAAACTTACTTATCTTGACAACAACTCTACAAATGCTCACACTAATTATGAATTAGTTTAGAACATTGTCAAGGGGGAAAAAGTTATTTTTAGTTTACCCGTTACTCGTTCAATTTATCTGTTTAGGATAGTACGGTTCACCGCTCATGTAGTAAATACCCGACATCATAGCGTAATATAGTAAGTCTGTGTGATATAGTGACATAGTGTAAATTGTGCAATATAGCGACATAATACAAGTTGTGTGGTTAAATGGTTTAGTTCATTTATCAAAATCCGCGAAAAGTCAAAAAACATTTTGGCGTATTAGTTTATCTTTCCGAAACAAGGTTGAGTACATTGTATATCGTTGTTTGGTAACAATGTTTTCGGTTCAGATGTAACCTGAAACTTTTGGCAGGAGAAAAGTCTATGAGACGTTTTGTTGTTCCCTTGATTATTGCTCTTTTGGTTGCGGTAACTCCTGTGTTGGTTATGGGAGCAGATAACAATCAGGCGGTTGCGGAAAAGATCGCGTCGAGTCTCGCGGAAAAGTTTCCGGGCTACGACATCTCTGTTGCGTATGCTGGTGGGAAAGTCCGTCTTGCTGGTCAGGTAGCATCGGCTGATATGCTAAACCGAGCCGTTGAATATGTCCGTACAATACCGGGCGTTGAAGTGACCGATGTGACGAGTGAACTTCATATTGCTGGTCAGCAAGTACCGAATCGTGGCGTTTTGTCTGTTGCTCAACAGAATGGTTTTCTACCGCAGCCGGGTCCGTTCCCGATACAAAATAATTTTGGCATACCGAACGGTAATGCTCGTCAGGCGGCTGCAATGCAAAATATGCAGCGTAACATTCAGAACCAGAACGCTCCGGCGTATGCTCAATTCGGGCAACCTTACGGGCAACAACGAATGCAGCCGCAAATGCCGCAACAACAGATTCCGCCGCAATTACAAATGCAACCCTACGCGGTGCAACAGATGCAGCAACAGCAATTGATGCAACAGCAGCAGCAAGCACAGCAGTTTGGACAGCCGATGCCCGGGCAATACAATCAGCCGAATGTTCCCGATTATGCGTGGCCTTCCTATGCCGCGTATCCGAACTACGCGGAGGTTAGTTATCCGAAACAGTATTCAGCGAAAGCGTGGCCTTACATCGGACCGTTCTATCCGTATCCGCAGGCACCGCTTGGCTGGCGTAAGGCGGCAATTGAATGGCACGACGGTTGGTGGTGGATTGACTTCGACGATGGAAGCGCAAACGGTCCATTCTCACCGCTATTTCGTCATCCGACAAGATACACATATTGATGTGATATAACGGTGTCTCCGAATTGACCAACTAACGAAACTCCCGACCTTGTAAAAAGGTCGGGAGTTTTGTTTTTGTGATGAGTATGTACTGGTCACGGTTGCGAGGCATCCGCTCATCCGTTTATGCTTATTGCGCTGGTTCCTCTTCTGTTTTTTCCGTTGGCTTTTCCGCGTCCGGTTTGTTTTCGTTTACCTCTGGTGGTATTGCTTCTTCTTTTGCTGGCGTTACAGGAGCGTGTTCTGGGGCTGCTGTACTTTGGCGACCTCTCACTTCGTCCGCCGTCAGGATACCGTCGTTGTTTTTATCCAGTCTTCCGAATAGTGCTATTGATGCTGGCGATAACGACGGTGAAAACTCTATCATCGTTAATTGACCGTCGCCGTCGTGGTCATTTAGTATGAACCATGCCGGTAAGCCGCGCAGTTCCTCCGGCGTTCGGTAAAATTTCTTCTCTTGCGGGACTTGTCTGCCCGCCGCCGCTTCCTCCGGTGAAATCGCGGCATCGGGCTTATCCAGTTCCTTTTCGGTTACGTCGTTTGCCGCCGCTACTGCCGGTTCGTTTGGTTTCGGTGTCAGCGCGGCGAACGACGGCAGGTCAACGGGACGAAATAAATGTAACGAGTTTGTAACAACCGGTGAGACCGACAAAATCGGCGCGGGATTCGGGTTGTGGATTGTACGGCGGTCACCGTAAACCGCAATATGACGTACCAATTCGTCGAACGCGATTACCGAATCGCCGTTGAGGTCGATAGACTGCGGCGAGGCGGGCATTTTCATCCACTCCGACCCGGATAACTTACCGTTGCCGTCGGTATCGTAATGAGCAAGCAACCACGTCGCGTAACGTATTACCTTCGCCGGTACGGACGGTGCAATTGAACTCGACCTTAACAGCCCCCGTAACTCTTCGTCACGGCGATTCGCGTCAATTTCCCACAAAGCGGGCGGTGTACCGGTTGCGAGCGATTCGTCGAACTCGGCGGGAGTAATCTCGGCAGATTCGTCACCGCGAGGCGAGTCAGCGGGGGCAGCCGCAGCGTCAGGTCTCGGCGGACGGCGGCGACCACGTTGCGCGAGCGATAGTTCGGCAAACGATAGTATTAACGCGATGGTTAAGATGTAGGTTAGTGGTTTCATTGGTTTTAGTTTTGTGTTGATTGCAGAAAATTCTCAATACGTCTCGAAGAATCTTGTATCCGTTCCGCCGCCGCCTATTTTTAGACAGACCGTTTGCATACATTTTGGGCAACGTCCTTCGTAGGCAGTTCCTTCTTTGTTTACGTAGATTCTGGAATAGACTCCGCAGCAATTGAAACGGATTCCTATGAATTTTTTCGATTGATTTTGTTTGTCCGGTTGGTTTGAGTTTTTGTTACGTTGAACCGGATTTGGGTCGTCGGTTAGGTCTAACATTTTAGTATGGTATTAAAGTAATCGTTCACGGTTTTCTCACCACAAAGAGTGTTATTATTTTAGATTTATGATTTTAGATTGTTTGCAATACAAACGTTCACGTTACAACAACGTAATATACGTTAAAATTACAAATCTAAAACCATAAATCCAAAATAACTCCGTTCCTCCTCGTGCCTTCGCGGTTAAACATTCAGGCATCCGTTACACATCTTAATCATGCGTCTTCGTTGCCGGACCGTTTTGACTGTGCAGTTTTTCGTTACCCGGTTCTCTTCCTAAAATCGCGAAGATGGCTGCGAATATCGCTATCCAGATTGACGGAATCAGGAACAGGTTACGCCAGTTCGACGATTGAGCGTCGAGATATTCCTGACGTGTAATACTAAAATCACCGTTCTCTATTTTAACAATCTTACGGAAAACTTTTTCAAAGTCGTCTCTCGCGAATTGAACACCGCCAACCGCTATCGTTTCCGGCGATGCTTTCAACTCACCGAACGTAATTTTGTTATCGTTGTCGGTATCAATCAACTCGCTCCACGTCTTGACGTGTTCTTGTTCCGCGATACCTTTCGACTTGTTGATTATAGTATTCAATGTTGCCGACAAATTCAGATAACGCCACGCCGAATTTACCATCCTCGCGTCAACCCATTCCGGTAACTTTTGCGGATTGTTACGTGTCAACTCTGCCCAGAATTTTTGTACGTCCGTTGACTCCGGAAGAATGTAAACCTCCTTCAACCCGGCAAGTTCCTTTTCAGGGACTTTGCTAATCGTTGACGCAACATTCATATTCTCAACCGTCGGCGTATTTTGCGGCAGGTCTTTGAGATTACCATACAACTGACTACCGCCAACTTGTCCGATACCGAGCAGCAAGAACACCATTAAACTCTGCATACTCGCCTTGATTTCCGCTGGTGCTTTTCGTTCGGCATACATATACGACGCGACGTACAGAAAACTGTAACCCAACCCGTGTAACAGCAAACCAATAATAGCAACCTCAAAGTGCGGACACATGAAGCACAAGTAACGTAACGCCCACGAAACCATACCAATCGTGATAACCCACTTCAAACCTATTCGTGCTACAAACACAGGCAGCATCGCCATAAAAAAGATTTCGGAGAACTGATTGAGTGTCGTTAGTGCGAGCGGTGACGGATAACCGCGTTGTGTCAGATACGTTACCTGGAACGCGAAGAAGTAGTTACAAGCCGGAATACTCGCGATGAAAACGCAGATTGCAAAAACGGCAAACCCCGGGTCTTTGAACATCTGTAACGCACCAAGCCCGAGAGCGTCGCTCTTTTCACCAGCAGAAGGCGCACCTTTCGGCGGCGTGTTTGGCAACGTCAACGAGTAAATCGAGAGTAAAATTCCCGTTACACCGCCGACATAGAAAAATTTCGGTTCACCGGCACCGCCAAAGCAAGCGTCAATGAGCAAGTTGATGAAAATCCAGCCGATTGTTCCGAACACGAAAACACGCGGTGCCATACCTGGATTCGGTAGGTGCTTCATAACAATCGTGTTCACAAGTCCGACTGTCGGCATAAAGCAAATACCGGAGAGCATAATGAGTATCATAAGCGGTGCGAACTTGCCGTAATCGGCAGAACACAATGCCCCGCACGCGATAAGACACAAGCCGCCGATGAAGTGCAAGACCGACACAACTTTCTGCGCTGAAAAATAACGGTCAGCGATGGGACCGATAAACATTGGTGAAATAACAGCACCGAGCGGTATCGCGGCATACAACCAACCCACGTGCATTCCGCTCAAATGCAGTACGTTAGTACAATAACCGCCGAGCGCATTCGCCCAAGAGCCCCAAATCGAAAACAGCATCGCATAAGCGATACACAGACGCGGATAAGCAAAAGAAACTTTCGTGTTTGACATTTATGTCTCCTGTGAAAAAGGTGTTACGCCGCAACCATCGAGGACGCGGCAAATTTTAATTTGACAGCGGTGATTCTAACATAAATCACAACGGAACGCTAGTGGGGGAATACAAAATGATTTTTACAGCGGTGGACTGCAAAAACTGGACGCGAAATGGGGGGGGAATAAGATATAAATTACACTTTTTTAACCCCGTTTTTGGAGTCCCTAATGAGTAAAAAACGTACCACTTACACGCCGGAGTTCAAGTCGAAAGTTGCGTTGGCTGCCG
>JAITST010000159.1 GCA_031287585.1 Planctomycetaceae bacterium
TTGGTAAGCGTTTCCAATTCGCTATATAGCAATGGTTTATGATGGTTGTTTGACGACGTTACCGTTATCGGGCATGGCGAACCGACATTCCTACCACACCCAACAATGCAAGCGAACAAAAACAGCAACGTGAAAGTGAATCGCATCTTAACGTGTAAACAAAAATTTTCTCATCTTGATAGATCAACTTGTGGCAACTTCTAAAAACACATACTTAAAACCATAAGCCGAGTAAAACGGGACTTATAAAAAAACTTTTTAGGAGTTGCCTGTAACAGTAATGGCACTAACCATGTTGTTCACTCTTCATTGCTGAGGAAAACAAGAATCGCAACTAACAACCGTACTTGTGTAGTCTGATCCACTCGCACTATCAGGCACATAACAATTGGTACCATCTTTTATACATGGTGCCGAATGGGTATCTGTATATAGCGTGAACGCAACCGTTGATTCCGTACACAAACCTGCCTCTGACGTATCGCATGAAAACGAAACAATACTATGCTGAAGTGTAATAACACCTTCGCAATTTCCTGTTTCTGGATTGTAATTACAATCGCCACTAAGCTTCACCCACTTCGTTTTAGCTGGTTGGCATTTAGCGTTATAAGTCGCTGCATAAACCAACGAAACGGTAACAATCGCTGTTACAAACAGCACGGACAGGGACAAAACAAAACTTCGTAAAAACATAGAACTTTCCTTTCAAAAAAAATTTTTTTGACAAAAACACAAAAACAAACTACAAAACGAACTATTTCAACCGCAAAGCAACTATCGTTTCTTAACACGGAAGTTGTATATTTTCATAATAATTGCAATTAAAATTAACAGGATTCCACCAACAATGCAAACACTCCGCACAACAACACTTGTTGTGGAAGGTTGCACTACTGGTGAGATAAGTGAAATAACATCATTTGTCGGTTCTTTCAAGCCAATGTAATCAGGACGAGGACCCGAACGACGTGCATCGAAAACATTCATTCCATTCGGTAATGCTAGTTTATAAGTATCGTCGGGTATTGAAGTATTGAAAGATGCCTCATCAATAATTATAATTGTTGTTAGTATAGAAATGTGATCTTGATACTCAACTTGTACTGCTATGCGCGGAAACTCTATTGATTTTGCGGAAGTGAAAAAACACCGTTGATATCTCCCGCGACCAACATGCCCTGAACCTGTTTGATGTGAAAACGAATCAACAGCAAGCCCTGTATTAACATCTATAAGGTAACGATTAACCCATCCAACAGAATTTTCAGAATCAATAGCAATCTGGTCACCGGATAAAGTATAACGAAATGTTCCCTTCGACAATTTCAATCCCGGGACTGTCCTTAACATACCAATCTCATCTATGACACCACTCGCAACCGAAATATCAACCTGAGTATTAAGCGGGTCAACAATCATCCGATTCTCTCCGTCAGACAAAATCGTATGATGCTGAAGATTCAGGGAGTCACTTCTGCGATTACTTTCCATGATACGCGATTTAACGAGATATTTAGGCGGAGACCAAAACAATTCATTTTCGATTATAGATTCTTGTTTCAGGTTTAACAACTTGGAAACAAGTTCGGCAAACGCCTTTTCAGGAACAGAAAAATCAACTTGCGAAACGATATTATCTATTTGTTCGTTGGTAAGCGGTCTTGTCCTTCCTTTCGTAGATCCCTGGGCTTTCCGAAACATGATATGCGCGGTAACAATTTCTTTTTGCTGAACATTCCAAATTTTTTCAAGACGAGCCGCAACTTTCACGGCTTCGGAATCAGCCGCAGAACACGTAACAACACCACAAGTAAATGCCACTAGCGAAAAAAAAGCGGCACAACCCAATCGTTCAATATTTCTCAACATAACTCATCCTTATTGTTTTTAACCTGGACCCTAACAATTTTTGTTTAACCCGCACAAGACTTCTCGAACTCAACAATCAGCCAAGTAAAAGGGAATACACGTCCAGCAGGAAAGTAATTGTGACACACTTTTTCATACCCGCAAAGGGGACCATACCAAATAAATCCCCCAAAAGTCGAAAATATCGAAAATATATCTGTACTTCCCAAGAAACTGTGGTGAAAACACTTGGCAAGTACCGTAAATTACGTTTTTTGTCGAAAGGGTTGCCGAGTTAAATGTGTTTCAATCCCAAAAGGTGATGTGTCATTTAGTTCAAACTTTACCCGATAGAGGTCAACCCGCCGCTTGTGCGTTATACTCAATACGGTTGAAAATTGCCGAATCGTCAGCCGTCGCAGTGAAATATCGCAGATTTTCTTACCGCTATTGTGTTGTATGTTTTTATTGCTTCTGCTACCGGCAGGATTCTGTAATCTATTCCGCGCCGATATAGAAAGTCGTGGCACTTGCCTGATAATGTTATCTCACCAGCCGCGTCCGTACCTATTATTAGCAATTCCACACCGCCCCTACACGTGTTCTCAATTTCTTTCCGCCGGAAGTTGTTCGGGTCTTTGTTGGGCTTGCGGTGACGCGGTAACACTTGACCGTCGGGTTGTAAGTAGAAGTCGCCTTGTGTTACAATGTTGCCGATTGATATTTGGTTGTTTTCTTCCATCGCTAGTTTTGGATACTTGGGTAATACCGTGAAATCGTGTTGTAACGGAGAACGTCCCGAGTTCGCTCTTGCCAACGCTACCGCTCCCAACACTACCGCGTTATCGCCAAGTGACGACAACAAGACACGCCGGTTGCCGGTTGCCGACGATAGTTGGTCACTCGCTACAATCGATTCGATAATCGGCATCATAAACTTATTACACGCCTCCATCACGCCGCCGCCTAACAGTATTACTTCGGGGTCAATCAGGTGACGCACAGACAGGCACGTGTAACCGATAACCTGCGACGCGTATCGTAAAATCTCCGTCACGACACGGTCTTGTAACTTCAACGCTTTATTAATCGCACCGCTGCGAATCACGTCAAGTTTACCGCCGCAGAGTTCAACAATCTCCGACCTCGCACCGCACGCAACCGCCTCCTTTATCATCCGTTCAATCGCGTGCCGGCTCGCAAATGTTTCAAAACAGCCGTAGTTCCCGCAACCGCACTGCGGTAAGTCGGGATAATTTATCTTCGCAACCAATCCGGCAGGATTGATCTCCGCCTTACTGAAAACTGCTGGTGCTGACAACACTTTATTACGCGGCTTCACGGTTTTCTTCTTACTCGCTTTTTTATGTGTTGTTTTTTTGTCGGGATGCTTCGCCTTCTTCAACTGTAACAACTCACGCCAATCCGGTATCGGTAACTGCGAAACGACGTGACCGATTTCACCCGCCGCTTGCCCCGCACCGTTTACAAGTTTTTTGTCAACAACGATACCGCTGCCGATTCCCGTTCCAACGAAAATCCCGACACAACTTGTCGTGTTCCGTCCGCTGCCAAGCCAGCATTCACCGAGCGTACCGAGATTACAATCGTTGCCAACGGCTATCGGCAACTTGTAACGGTCGTTCAACAACCGTCCCATATCGGTTCCCGTCAGATTCATATTAGGTGTAACTATTATCCGTCCCGTCTCCGTCTCGACAACGCCCGGCACGGCTATACCGATTGCGGAAAGTTGTTTGACCATCTTACCTTGAACGGACAACAACGAATCTATCGCGTTGAGAATCTCAGCGACAGTCGTTTCAGATTTCTCACTACGCGGCGTTTCGCGGCGGTCAGAGCCAATCACGATGCCTGATTCAGTAATCAATGATGTCTGGATTTTGGTACCGCCGACATCGATACCAACGTAAAGTTCTTCCGGTTTTGTCATAATGGGAAATTTTTCTGGGGTTGAGGATTGGTGAAAAACAATCGTGTATTAACTGCGTAGGAATTTACCGTGAATAATCCTACGGGGCAAAAGTAGTAAGTACCTACAGCATAATTTCGTTACCGAACAGGCACTATTCGCCGCTACGATTATACCGTTTTCGTCTCGCTTCGACAATCCAACTTGACGTTACCATTATCAAAACGAAAAAACTTGACCACGCCAACGTGTCGCCCCAATGGGTGTAGAAGGTGTGGATTTCTGATAGTTGGCACGTTTGCGTTATTGATTCGGCGTTATTTCGTTTGCCTTGCGTTACAATGTTACCATTCGCGTCTATCACCGCCGCGTAGCCGCCGTTGGATGCTGTTACTAACGGTTTCCGGTGTTCTACCGCCCGAAAAACCATTGTCGCTAAATGTTGCTCCGCTTCACACGTGAACGGAAACCACGCATCATTTGATATGTTAATCAACAACATCGGTTCGTCACCGTTGTTGTGAAGCGTTACGACCTGACGGCGTATGAAATGCGGTATCGTACTTTCAAAACAAATGTTGATCGCGGCATACCGATTCTTTCCTTTCACCATCGCGGAATCGGCAAGCGGCGGAATCGGTGTCGCGACATACTCGTTTCCCGCGACCGCTTCCGGGCATAACGAACGCAACGGAAAATTTTCCGGTATCAAATTCGATAACGGAATATACTCGCCAAACATAACAAGACTGATTTTGTCGTAACGACTCTGCAAACCCGATTCGGGGTCAACGAGTAACGCCGAGTTCAAACGTAATGGGTTAGAACCGTGACGTGTGACTAACCGTGCCGTACTCAAACCGAGAATCGTCGGTACACCAATACTCTTCACTGCCGCAATGATTTCTTTGTTGCAAAGTTCAGCGTTGTTCCGCAAAACTTGCTCACGTGCCGTCTCTGACAGTGTTCGCCAATACTCACGTTCTTCGTTCGTCGCTGCTTCGGAATTGAGCGTGAAACCATCTTCATACTCGACAAACGGTATCGCGAAAACCGTTTCGGGAAATACAATCAGGTCGGGACGCAACGCCGCTTCCATTGCCGCCTGCCGCGCGAGTTCAACAAATTGATTACTTGTATCGTTCGCCATTTCCTCTGTCATTAGTAACTGTATTTTCGTGTTACCCTGAAGAACACAAACACGCCGCTCGTTCAAATGCTGCTGCAAGTAACTATTAGTATTCTTCGCACCAATCACACTGTAAACAATCGTCACCGTGACCGCAACCGCCGCGAGAAACAACGGTTCAAACGAGTAATTACGTTTCCAAACACGTCTGCCGATATAGCCGTTTCGCGGCGGATACTTCATCGAATCAGGATAATCAATCGGCACAACACACGCCAAAGCAGCACCGACCAGCATAATCATCATTCCGACCAAGTATTCGCCGCTGATGTCAGCGATACCGATTAGATACGGTTGTTTGTACAATGCGTGTTCGAGTGACGAGAGCGAGAAACCTCCGAGAAGATGTTTACGAATAAATTCGGTTCCGCACCAGATTATCGGAACGATGAATACCGGTTTGACTGAACGATTGAAAACAGCGTGACGGCACAACGCGATGAACAACGGAACGTAAAGAGACAAATAAGCCGCACCTGCAACCAAACCAAGTATCAAAATCGGGTGCGGATACGCGAACCAATAAATACTGCTGAGCCAAAACAAAAACGAAGCAAACCAAATCGCAAAATACGGATGTTTACCGGGCAGTTGCGGCAGACGTATAATTATAGTCCAAATCGCGGGCGCGATAAAAACAAGCAGCCAAAAACTAAATTGCGGCAGAGCAAGCCGCCAACACAGTACCGCGAGTAACGGCAGTGGTAACGAACGGGTGGTGAAAAATTTGAGTATGTTTTGCATAAGTTGGTAGGTATATCGAACACGGTTGAAAATTACTCATTGCAAATACGTGAGATGCAACGTCTCTAAATCATTGCCCCGTAAGCAAAAGTATTATCACAAGTATTTAACTGTACTTTCCAAAAAACTGTGTAGGAAACCATCGACAAATACCGTAAATTACGTATTTCATCGAAAGAGTAGCCAAATTAAATGTGTTTCAACCCCAAAATGTATGCTAAAAACATACATTATAAAACATTTTCTCGCTACAACAACTATTACTTTTTCTGTCCGCCATCTTCTTCCTTCTTCGGAGCGTCTGCACATGGTTTAGGAATATCGAGGTCAACATCAGAAAGTATCTCACCCTTGTCGTTCCATTCAATCTGGCGACCGAAAAGACGATTTTTTACTATCGTTTTGTATGACGCGGGATAACCGATGGGGTGAAATCTTATTATTATTATTATTCCCGTTTCATATAAAGAAGGCACGCCATCAAACTTGTCTGGAGCGATGATTTTTCCTTCTAAATAGAGAGTTGGCATTCCATCAGGATTTTTTGCGTAAGCGTATCCTTGCGATATGTTATCCAAATAATTTTTCCCTAAAAAACAACCCCATTGACAAAGTAATCCATAACAAATTGCAATTGCCCATATCAGTTCTCGAACAGGCAAGGTAAACTTTTGAAAATTCATAACATTTTCTCCGTCATAGCAAGTAGTTGCGGTGGTGGTACACGAATCAGTACGGCGTATTGTGTATATTTGCTATTTTTTGCGTACATATCTCGTCGCAAAAAGGACGGTACCCAATATTATCAATATGAGCAATGTAATGACAACTATGGGTACTAATTTCCATAACGACGATTTGGCTGATAGTGTTGTTTCAGTGTTGGTTAAATTAATTGGTTGTTCTGATGTCTGCGATGCGTCTAACGTTGGTAATTCGTTATCAATTTTATCAACTGTCGGCTGAATCGCTTCTTGCGCAGTTATCTTGCACAAGTTAACATAGTCGCGGTCTTTTTTTGACACCTCTGAAAGTTTATATATTTCAATCTCGCCATGATTGTCCTTAACAGTAACTTCGTCATCTGTTGCCGAAATAAATTTTGCGTAAAACAAAAGTTCATCTTTGTTTGAATGCCAACCGCGTTCAATAAAGTCTTTCGGATTTTTTTGTCTGCGTTGAATATAGTCTTGGTCTGTAACAGACAATTTTATCAGTTCAAAACGAAGCGTATCATGTTCGTTTTCCTTTTTGAGTGTCACCATACCCGCGTGATACGCAACGTATGTTGCGATAATTGATAATCGTTTATCATCGCCAGTCCACTTTCGATACTCAATTGATGGAATTTGACCGGGATAATTTTTACTGATGTATGATATTTCGGATTTATCTAAACCAGCAATGGCAACGTTAAACGTGCGACCATCGCGGTCAATAAATCTGATATCACCGTCCTCAATGACACTATCAAACTTAGCCGTGAAAAAAAACTCGCCGCCAACCGGCGGGTATGATTTCCATACTCGCAAACCGTCACTTGGTTCTTTGCCCGATTTTTTTATCGCAAGTTCAATCTCGGTCGGTTTCAACGTTTCCTCAATGGAACGCGGTGGCGGTTGCCAGCCGAGCGGCGCGGGAAGTTCTGGAATATAGTGCTTACATTGCCGTTGATGGTAATTGGTCATCATAGGATAAACCGCTTTCAACAGTTCGAGATACGGTTTAGTAATCGGCATACTATCTTCGTACATAAACCGATTGGCTTCGAGATTTGATGACATACAAACACGCTGCGGTTCTGGTAACGAGTTTAACCAATCAACAATTTCCGTTCGCTTTTTTATCTGTACGGCATCCTTTGCTTCAAGATATTCGAGTAACATCCGCGTCAATCGAATTTCGTCACGTAGCGTACTCGGGGCGAATTGTTTTTCAATGTCGAGCCAACCTTGCGCCGTTTTAGGACACAAATAAAGAGGCGGATAACGATTACCTTTGGATACAAACAAATCAGGGGAGTATTTTTTTGTATCAATCATTATGTAATTAGTACCAAATGTTTTTGGGGGAATGAGTTTTTCACCGTCAACAACCGAAACAAGATATTGGCGAGGTACCGATTAAGCACTGGGCAGCAAAAACTGGGCGCGAAATGGGGGGGAATAAGATATGTTTTTTTGGTTTTACGTTACCGTCAACTCCGTTTCCTAACGTTGTAACAACATCCGCAATCGGGAGGCGATGTGCGTCATACTCGAATGTTCTAACAGTTCCGTTTTGGTCAGTGACCGTTTTGATTTTACCGTCAATGTAGTACGATGTTTTTACTTGGTCTGTCCCTTTTGAATCGGTGTCAGACGAATCCGGGTAGATTGCGGATGTTTGTAATGAAGCGTTGTACTTGTCCTCGTACAGGTATTCTGTTACTTGGTTTCCTGTTGTCGGATTGATGGCGGTCAGCGTTACCGTGTTGTTGAGACCATCGTAATAATACTGTATTTCTACGTTTTCGTCAGACGCAACCGTCACAACAT
>JAITST010000186.1 GCA_031287585.1 Planctomycetaceae bacterium
TATCACAACAGAAATTCGTTGAAAACTCATAGTAACTCCAATTCTAACAAGGCGGATAATTGAAATTTGGAACTTGCACAAAATTCAAGCGATGTCTGAAATTATTATCACTCGTACAAGACTAATCGTTTTTCCATTTTTGTCAATAGGGGGTAAACAGGTTTGCTTGCGACAACATCGCGGCTGGGAGCGATTTCCAACCGTGACAAGTATATCAATATCCGTCAAACAAAACCCGCACTATTTGAACACAGCCGCTCACAATTCGTGAACGGCTGCGATTCAGAAACTTTACAACGCCGCGTTATCACCTAATCGCACCGTGAATTTTCTCTTTCTCATCTTTGTTGATGTCGGTAACTAATGTTTCGGTTGTCAACATCAAACCCGCGATACTCGCCGCGTTGGTCAACGCCGTTCTCACAACCTTCAACGGGTCGATGATTCCTGCCTTGAACATATCTACATACTTTCCCGCGTTTGCGTCGTAACCCGTTGTCGCCGATTTCTGCGAAACTTCGTCAACAATCACGCTACCGTCAAGTCCGCAGTTCGACGCGATTTGAATCATCGGAGCAGCAAGAACCCGCCAAACAATATCGACACCGATTTTCTCGTCGCCTTTGACCTTGTCCTTGACTTTCGCAACCGATTCACGGCAACGCAAAAGCGCAACACCGCCGCCCGGCAGAACACCTTCTTGAGCCGCCGCGCGTGTCGCGTGCAGCGCGTCCTCAATACGTGCCTTCTTCTGCTTCATCTCCACTTCGGTGTTCGCCCCAACCTGAATCACCGCAACACCACCCGACAACTTTGCCAACCGTTCCTGATATTTTTCACGGTCATAATCACTGTCGGTTGACTCAATCTGCTTTTTCAGTTGTTCGATACGAGCCACTACGTCGGCTTTCTTACCACCGCCCTTGACAATCGTTGTTGTATCTTTGTCTATCGTGACTTGTTGCGCCGAGCCGAGTTGCTCAATTTCGACGTTTTCAAGTTTCAGACCCAAGTCTTCGCTAATTAACGTTCCGCCAGTCAGAATCGCGAGGTCGGTCAACATCGCCTTCCGACGGTCACCAAAACCCGGTGCCTTAACAGCCGCAACATTCAACACACCGCGAAGTTTGTTGACTACCAACATCGTCAACGCTTCATTGTCAACATCTTCCGCGACAATCAATAGCGGCTTCATCTTTTGTGCCGCTTTCTCAAGCAATGGAATCAGTTCACGAACATTTGAAATTTTCTTTTCGTGCAACAGTATCAAACAGTTATCCAGCAAACAATTCATCTTCGCGGTATTGTTGATAAAATACGGCGAGAGATAACCTTTATCAAACTGCATACCCTCAACTACTTCATACTTCGTCTCGGCAGTCTTACCTTCCTCAACCGTGATAACACCATCGTTACCAACTGCTTTCATCGCTTCCGCAATCAACGAACCAATCGGCAAATCGTTGTTTGCGCTAATAGCACCAACACTCGCGATTTCCTGTTGCGTTGTAACTTCTTTCGCTAAAGTGTGAAGGTGATCGACAGCAGCGGCAACCGCTTTGTCGATACCACGACGCAACGCGGTCGGATTACTGCCAGCGGCAATGTTACGCAAACCTTCACGGAATATCGCGCGTGCCAACACAGTCGCCGTTGTCGTACCGTCGCCCGCAACGTCAGAAGTTTTCGACGCGACTTCGTTCACAAGTTTCGCACCCATATTTTCAAACGGGTCTTCCAACTCGACTTCCTTCGACACCGAAACGCCGTCTTTCGTCACCGTCGGACCGCCGTAGGATTTGTTGAGTATAACGTTCTTACCTGTCGGTCCCATCGTCACTGCAACGACATCCGCCAGTTTGTTCACACCGTCCAGCACTTTTTTGCGGGCGGCATCGTCAAATAAAAGTTGTTTAGCCATAATATATTTGAATTGTAAAATTTGTTAAACCGTTTGTGAGGCAAACTTGTCAGGAACAAAAAATCCGCAACAATTATTGCCGTAATATAAGGACGAAAAACTTCGCCTTACTGATACTTACACTACCGAACGACTTTCGCAAGTACATCACTTTCACGCAAAATCTTCACTTCACGTCCATCGACTTCGATGTCGCTGCCGGAGTATTTTCCGTAGATTACCTCATCGCCAACAGCAACGCTCATTGATGCTTTCGTACCGTTTTCAAGTGTGCGGCCTGGACCAGCGGCGACAACTATACCACGTTGCGGTTTCTCCTGAGCACTATCAGGCAACACGATTCCGCCAGCAGTTTTTTGTTCCGCTTCCAACGGCTCAACAACAATGCGGTCATCCAATGGCTTGAGATTGATGCTCTTCTTTTCTTTCGACATAGTAGTTTTCCTTTCGTAAATTGGTTAGTTTATGAATTACGTTACCGGTTCGGTTGTCAGTGAAACATTTACCGAAAACAATCACCGACCGGCTACGAAAAAATTTGTAATAAAATCTGTTGTAAAAAAATGTAAACAAAATCGACACTACGGATAGATAACGGATAACGGTTTAGAAACCCATCCCGCCCATGCCACCCATTCCGCCGCCCATACCACCCATGCCGTCCATTCCGCCCGGCGGTGGTCCAACTGGTTCGTCTTTGGGAATTTCAGTCATCAAACACGACGTTGTCAGCATAAGACCGGCAACCGACGCAGCGTTCTGAATCGCGGTTTTAACAACTTTTGCCGGATCAATGATACCCGCTTCGACCAAGTCGCAGTAGTTATCTTTGTCCGCATCGTAACCATCGTTTTTACCTTTCATCTGACGAATCCGGTTTACAACAACCGCACCATCAATACCCGCGTTATCAGCAATCGTACGAACTGGTGCGTCAAGAACTTTCCTAACGATTTCAACTCCGAACGTTTCGTCACCAATCGCGTCGAGTTTCGCGAGTGCTTTGTCGCAACGCAACAGAGCAACACCGCCGCCCGGCACAATTCCCTCTTCCAACGCCGCCTTCGTAGCCGCGCGAGCGTCCTCGAAAAGGTCTTTGCGTTCTTTGAGTTCAGTCTCCGTCGCGGCACCGACATTGATTTGTGCAACACCGCCCGCAAGTTTTGCGAGACGTTCCTGCAACTTCTCTCTGTCGTAATTCGATGTCGTTTTCTCAATTTCCGCTTTAATTAACTTAACACGTCCGTCAATTTCGTCTTTCGAGCCAGCACCGCCAACCATAATCGTGTCGTCGGAAGTGATAGTGACTTTCTTGCAACGTCCGAGGTCAGTCAACTTAATTGCCTCAATGTCAACGCCCAGGTCTTTGTAAACCGCAGTCGCTTTGGTCAACGTCGCGATGTCGCCAAGCATTGCCTTACGACGGTCGCCGTAACCCGGTGCTTTAACAGCACAAACGTTAAGTATGCCGCGCATCTTATTTACTACAAGTGTTGCGAGCGCTTCGCCTTCGATGTCTTCGGCGATAATCAGCAACGGCTTACTCTGCTTACTAACTGCTTCGAGCAACGGAATAAGCGACTTCGCGGTGGAAATTTTCTCTTCGTAAACGAGAACAAGAGCGTCTTCAAGATGAACCGTCTGGTCGTCAGTATTCGTTACAAAATGAGGCGACAGATAACCACGGTCAAACTGCATACCTTCAACAACCTCAACGTAAGTATCCGATTGTTTACTTTCTTCAACAGTTATAACGCCGTTCTTGCCAACCTTAACAAACGCTTCCGCAAGCACTTTGCCGATAGACGGGTCGTTGTTACCAGCAATGGTAGCAATTTGTTCGATTTCTTTCTTGCTTTTGTCGCTAACAGGAATCGCCATCTTGATAACCGCGTCACAAACAGCGGCAGACGCTTTAGCAATACCGCGTTGAAGCGACATCGGGTCAGCACCGGCGGCAACCATCTTCAAACCTTCGAGGAAGATCGCTTCCGCCAGAAGTGTTGCGGTGGTAGTACCGTCACCAGCGATTTCGTTAGTTTTCGATGCCGCTTCTTTGACAAGTTGTGCGCCAAGGTTCTCCTCAGGGTCTTCAAGAGAAATATCCTCAGCGACAGTAACGCCGTCTTTGGTAACCTTCGGAGCACCCCAACCCTTATCAAGCACAGCATTACGCCCCCGCGGTCCAAGGGTGCTCTTGACCGCTTTGGCAAGTTTACTAACACCAGCAACAAGCGGCTGCCGGGTAGCATCATCAAAAGACAGTTTCTTTGCCACGTTAATCTCCAAATAATTTTAGGATTGATGGAACAGGATAAGACAACAAGCAAGTGAAAAAAAACACAAGCAGTTATCAAAATTTTTGACATTGTGTCAGTAAAAACAAGTCATACAAAAGACAAGACGCAATTCCAGTGCCAACCTCAAAACCAAAGACGTAACCGCTTGAAATAAAAAGACTAACAAACAATAACAAAAAAACAATCACGCCTGTCACATTGGCAGTTTCGTTCCGGTTTCCAAAGATTCTGGCAATTTTAATCTGTGGCATCGCGACTGCTGAAGGAAACAAAACAACAACATAACGCGATTGAAAATTGTTTGTGTCGTGATGTAGTAGCTAGTGGATAAAAAAACTCGTTTTATTGTGAATGATTCCGACATCCGCTCATATTCACAGCGGTCAGGGATTTCCCCAGTCACCAGGGGAAGAGGGAGTTTCAGTTAAATTTCACCTTGCAGAATGAACCGTCGTACCGGACTAACATTTGAACACCCCAAAAAATACACCACCACTCACACTTCTTGCATTTTTTCCCACAATACTGCAACAAAACTCAATGTGTGCGACACGTTTTTTCCATCAAACCCCGCACACACCGCTTATTCCTGTAATTGTTAAGAATCCTTAATAATCCTCATTTTCGTTATAATCAAAAAAAAGTCATAAAACGTCGGATTTGCCCGATTCTCCTCTTGATTTTTTTCTGTATCTTTGTACAATTTGGAAAGTGTTGTTGTGTCTGGTGGCAATTTTGCTCAATTACGGACTTGCTGTGGTTTTGCGATTTGGTTATGTAAAAATTAAGTTTTTCCATTTGCCGGACTTTTTATTTTTTCAATCACGCTGCTTGGTACCTCGTCGCGTGCGATGAGGGGGCGCGGAAAGTGCGGTTTTTTGCCGTCTTTTAGTAACCTTAGAAACGTAGGTTTTATTGTGGTAAATTTTAATCTGATTAATAGTTTGGAGCAAGATGACAATGTTTTGAACGGCATCTTGGGTACAAACATTGATGACATCGAGTGGGGCGGGCAGGACATTGAGCCGAACCATATTTATGAAGGGAAAATTATCCGTGTTGAGTCGGATAACGTTGTCATTGATATTGGGCATAAGAGCGAAGGAATTGTTCCGCTTGATGAGTGGGAGCAAACAGAAACACCTCCCGAAGTGGGACAGTTCATCAAAGTGTTGGCGGAAGAAGTCGAGAATCCGATCACGGGTGAGGAAGTCAAGGGTATGATTGTCCTCAGTAAGCGTAAAGCCGCGAAGATTGAAGCGTGGGATACGATGATGAAGGCGGTAAAGGAAGGCGACGTTGTTACCGGTATGGTAAACCGCAAAATCAAGGGCGGTTTGCTTGTCGATATTGGCGTTCACGTTTTTCTGCCAGCAAGTCAAGTTGACGTTCGCCGTCCTTCTGACATTGGTGATTTTATTGGTAAACCAATTGAATGTATGGTTTTGAAAATCGACGAAACGCGACGCAACATTGTTGTTAGCCGCCGCGCACTTATCGAGAGCGAGCGTGCAGAGAGAAAGATGGCGTTGCTCAATCAGTTGCAGGAAGGTCAGATTCGCAAGGGGTCAATCAAGAACATCGCCGAATTCGGTGCGTTCATTGACCTTGGCGGCATTGACGGCTTGTTGCATATAACTGATATGAGTTGGGGAAGAATCAGTCACCCGTCGGAAATGGTTAAACTGGACGACGAGGTTGAGGTTGTGATTCTCACAATTGACCGTGAGAAGGGCAAAATTTCGCTCGGTATGAAGCAGAAGTCGGCAAGTCCATGGACGGAAGTCGAAACACGTTATCCGGTTGGAACACGTGTCAAGGGAAACGTTGTCAACGTTATGAGTTACGGAGCGTTTGTCAAACTTGAAGAGGGCATCGAAGGTTTGGTTCACATCAGCGAAATGTCGTGGACGAAACGTATCAGCCATCCGAGTGAGGTGCTGGCAGTTGGCGACGAAATTGAAGTTGTCGTACTTGGTATTAACAAGGACAAACAAGAGATTTCGCTTGGTGTCAAGCAGACACACGAAAATCCTTGGGACAAAGTTGAAGAGCGTTATCCGGTCGCGTCTGACATTACGGGAACTGTTCGCAATCTCACAAACTACGGTGCGTTCATTGAGATTGAAGAAGGCATTGACGGCTTGTTGCACGTGAGCGATATGTCGTGGGTACGTAAGATTACGCATCCGAACGAAATCGTTACCAAAGGTCAAAAGATTACGTGCCGCGTGATTACTGTTGACAAGAAGAACAGACGTATCGCGTTGGGTTTGAAACAACTCGTGGACGATCCGTGGGCAGTACGCATTCCGCAGAATTACAAGCCCGGTCAGATTGTCACTGGTCGCGTGACGAAGATAACCAACTTCGGTGTGTTTGTAAGTCTCGAAGAAGAACTTGAAGGTTTGCTGCATATTTCTGAACTGGCTGAACACAAAGTTGACAATCCTGAAGACGTTGTTAAAGTTGGTGAAGAAATTGAGGTAAAGATTTTGCGTGTTGATTCGGAAGAACGGAAAATTGGTTTGTCGCGTAAGCAGGCAGACCCGGACGACGAGTCGAATAAAACACCGGAAAGCGGCGGCGAGGCAGCACAACAAACGCAACCGCAAGAAAACCTCAAAGGCGGAATTGGCGACGGCAGTGGTCCGTTATTCAAATCGCCAAATGACGAAGAGCAGCGATAACCACTGTTGTTCTCACGTTACGCTGTGAGAACAAGTAAACTCGAAGGACTGTAAACACGTTATGTGTTTGCAGTCTTTTTTTTTGTGTAAATGTTTATAAAATAATAGGCGGTAACTTCGCGGAGTGCCGCCACGTCACCGTCTACTATATGTGAACAAATTTCATTCGTGTTATGTACGTGTCGATTGACGAAACCTTGTCGTTAATCTTCGTAATGTTCACCACATTGGATGATTTTGACTACACCGTCTTCAATGATAAAGACAAGACGATGTTTTTCGTCAATCCGCATTGAATGTTGACCTGCCTGGTCGCCTTTCAGTAGATCCACTTTCGCAAACGTTGATTGAGGGTTACGCTCCAATTCGGTTGTCAATCGGTCAAGACGTTTACGCAATTTAGCATCATTGCAAAGTTGCATATAATCTTGCAACACTCCATCATCAAAACGAATACTCATTTTTCAAAAATCCTCGTCAAGGCGTGAAGTTGCTCAAATGTCAGAGTAATGTCCTTTGAGCGGTTGCGGTTTTCGTGTTTAAGCCGGAGACGTTCAATGTCTTCCGGCGTAAAAAACGTATCTTCTTCGATAGGAATGGCAATCGGTTGCCAATTGTCGTCATCATCAACCGCGTCGGCAGGAATATTTTGTTTTACAAGGTCGGACATTGTATTCTCTTGTTATTCACATTGAGGGAAACTGGGTAGTGTACGTAATTTGTGGAAACGGCAATGGAAAACCTACAATTTAAGTAGTTTCACTAACCGCAGCAACAATTCCGTAACACGACCGGAAACTGCACGCCACTCCACGCATTGTACCGTTTTACGGTGCTTCTTGTCAAGCACTGGTCAGCGGAATCAATCGGTTATTTTATTTGTTAAGTGACGTTATTTTTGAAATCTATTTTACACCTGACGAAAAACACATTTTACATTACGGCTTTGGAGATTTTACACTTTGACGTAAAAATTTCTGTTCTCACGGCGGGTCATAACCGCCCTTACTCCACGGATTACATCGCAATATTCGCCATATCCCTTTTATTACGCCGCATACCACGCCGTACTTTTGTATTGCCTCTATCATATACATACTGCAACTCGGTGTGAATTTGCATACCGGTGGTATCCAGTAGCCGATGTAGTTACGATAGACATTGATTATTGCTATTAGAATTCTACTCATCACCTTTTCTTCTTTCCTTTATCCACTCTAACCGCTCTTGCAAGTGCTTCTCAAAACCTCTGTCTGTTGGTCGGTAAAATTCGTAATCGACACCAAGATACTCTTGCTTCGCGATTGCGTCCTTGCTTTCGTGCGAGTATTGGTAGCCCGTGTGACCGAACTCCTCGGCACCTTTGTAGTGAGCGTCGCGTAAGTGTTTGGGAACCGGTACTAACTGCTGTGTTTTTACCGCTTGGCGTGCTTCAAAGATTGCGTTTGTCGCGGAGTTCGATTTTGACGCGCACGCCAGATATATGACCGTTTGCGAAAGATTCAATTGACATTCCGGTAAACCAACAATCTCGCACGCTTGTGCGCACGAAACCGCGATTTGCAACGCTCGCGGGTCGGCGTTACCAACGTCCTCGCTCGACAGTATCACAAGCCGCCTCGCCAAAAATCGGACATCGTCGCCGCCTTCGAGCATCTTCGCCAGCCAATAAATCGCCGCATCGGGGTCACTGCCGCGTATGCTTTTTATCAGTGCCGAAATCGTGTCGTAGTGTCCGTCACCGTCGCGGTCGTATGACATCGCCTTACGCTGTACCGACTCCGCCGCCAAGTCACGGTCGTACTTTATCACCGCCCCCTGCGGGCTGGACAACACACCGATTTCAAGAGCCGACAATGCCCGCCGCGCGTCGCCATCCGACACTTCGCACAGAAAGTCAATCGCGTCGTTTGTCAGTTCGATTGCGAACCGCCCCAAGCCGCGTTCACGGTCGCCGACCGCACGGAGTAACAACGTTTTGATGTCGTCTTTCGTTAGCTGTTCAAACTGAAAAATCCGGCTACGGCTGAGTAACGCATTGTTGATTGTGAAGAACGGATTTTCCGTCGTTGCACCGACAAGCACAACAACACCATTCTCAACTTCCGGCAGTAACACGTCTTGCTGTGCTTTGTTGAACCGGTGGATTTCGTCGATAAATAGCAACGTTTTTTGTGCGTCGCTTGAGAGCCGGTTCATCGCTTCGGCGAGAACGTCGCGGAGTTGTTTCACACCGTCGCTAACGGCACTGATTTGACGAAACGTGCTGCGCGACGCGTGAGCGAGCAAGTGAGCAAGCGTAGTTTTACCGGTACCGGGCGGACCGCAGAAGATAACCGAACCAAGCCGGTCAGCCGCCAACAACCGTCGTAACAGTTTACCATCACCAAGAAAATGCTGCTGCCCGACAAACTCATCAAGCGTGCGCGGACGCATCCGCACAGCAAGCGGCTGAGCAGTACGGCGGTTTTCTTGTTCGGCGTTTTCAAATAATGTCATTGTTTTATGGTAGGCGATAACGGAGCATTATGATGAAATGCTGCCGCCAATGGAATTACGTCTGGAGTGTAAAATCAATTCAATGGCACGAATTCTGATGGGAACTGCCATTTGGTTGATTTCGTTACAAAGTGTTTCAAGAGATTGTGTTGCTGAAATTTTACTGTTCCTTTTGATGCGGCGAGAATAATGCAAACACAGAAATTATACAAACTGGGGGACAGGGATTCGAACCCCGACTAAATGGTTCAGAGCCATTCGTGCTACCTTTACACAATCCCCCACCGGATTGGTCATAATTATAGCAATGATTTATTTTTATTGCAAGGGGAGTTTTTGGAAAATTGGCAACCTTACAAACATAATACACAAAAAAAACGGAGGATACAGAAACGATTCCATACCCTCCGTTCGTCGAGCAAACAACAACCCAAAGCAAAAACTATTTCCTAATAAACCGGCGGCGGGTGAGTCCTAGTCCTGCGATGCCAAGTCCGAAGATTAGCATTGAGGCAGGTTCGGGAGTAACCATTTCGCTATTGACAACGGAGATGAACGTCTGGCTAACATGCGTACCACCTTCGGCAACGTAAATAGTCAACGTTAAATCTGTCGCGGCATCGTAGCCAATGGAATCCCAAGCAATTTCACCAGCGATTGCATCGAACCACGAATTTGCAAGACTCGTTGCGCTTTTGTAAAATGCGTCATCAACAGTTGAACCAGAACCACTTTCGTTTCTCGTTGCCGCAGATTTGATACCGAATGTTCCACTGTCAACCGCATAATCACCACTTTGTTCGTGGATAATCTCCCATACGGCTAACTGATAAACATACGCACCAACGCTTGTGCTATCAAGATAATCACCGTTGTTATCGAATACTGTCGAATAAACGTGAGAAAACAACTCGTTCAATGCATTTTTCTGAACAGCGTTGTACAAATCCATTGACGGGTCATTTAAAGCCGCCGTGTGATATTCCTGACCTTCAATTGTGCCAAAATTATTTGAAGTGTAGGTGTGTTGGTCAACGCAAAACAGACGGAAAACGCCATCAAGGTTATCGCTATTTACCTTAAACGACGAAGCATACTTCCATTCAAGTTTATCACCAGTCACTGCTGTATCGTAGAACTGGTAATAATGGTCAGTCACCTGGGGGGTGTTGTTGTCGTAATGTAAAACATCTGCTTTTGCGTTTGGGCTGAAAACTGCAACAGTCATAATAGCAACAAAGCTAACAAGTTTAATAGTCGTGTTCATTGGAAGTCTCCTTATTAAAAGGTGGTTGGATGTGTCTGTCGTAGCGACTTACTCAAATCGTCACGAATGCCTGTAATGCAAACACAATGCCAAATGCTGCAAATTCGCCTATTATGTTCTATATCAACAACTTACAGCATAAACGCTATAATGGTGGCGTAAGCGTTTGATTTCAGTGCTGCATTTTTATTACAATACAGTTGCAACAAAATGATACAGCGCATATTCGCTATAATCGCACCTAATTAACAAAACGTATAGTAAAAATAATTTTCCAACAATGTTAAAAAGTTCACGATGTTTGGATTGGGTATAACTGTACGTGCCGAAAACGCGGTGGTTTCGACTACCTGCACTTTCCAAAAAACTATGGAGGGAACCACTCGGCTAATACCGTAATTTACGTGTTTTATCGAAAGAGTTGCCAAATTAAATGTGTTTCAATCCCAAAAGGTATATGTCATTTAATTCAAACACCCTGATGACACCTGAATTTACGTATTTTTCGTATTGTGATTTTTGGGAAAGTACAGGTAGTTTTATAACCTGTTGTCACCAATTTTTCGGTCGTGTCATAAACTTATTGTTTTTGAAATTTTTGCTGCTCTTTGTTAAGGACGGCAAACAACAAGGTACACAGGTTTTTACCAAACGAAACCGTTCTTTCGACATGTTACTTAATAATACTCTAAATCCAAAAACAATAAATTTAGAGCATTACCAAAATATGGTACTGCAAAAGGGGGTTTATTAAATACGTTCTTGGCTTCTTCAGCGAATTAAGTATTTAATTCAATGTAAAAATGCACAAAATGCGTTTTTTACGGGGCGTTATGATGACGTTTTTGCCACAGTTATTTGGAAAGTTCAGATACGTACAAATCTTACAACATCCAACGTCTCTTTTTTGCAATACCAATTTTGACAACGGTTGATAAAATGAAAACTTAACGAATAATACGCAAAATACGCACTACGGCGAAACAAACCATATCCACCCCATTGTGCCTAAAATGCCAAAATTAAAACGTACACCAAGTATCAGTAAACTAATACGAGCCGAATATTAATTTACTGGCGTTGCAAGGTATATCAAACGTTCCATTTTGCAGGAAAAAAATGGTTTGGTGAAAAGTCTTGCTTCTTACTATGATTAGAGTGTGAGTGTATGGGAGTACAATAAGGTCTGTCATTCCTTCAAGTCTCGCACTCTCCATCTTCACTTTACAATCGTAACGTCCTGCAATTATACCTAGTGTGAAATTAGCAGAGCCGAGTTTGTTTGGTGTTGATTCCTGACTGGTACCGAGTTCTCCGCCAGCGTGTCCCAGAAAAAAGTCGAAAGTTTGGCGCAGAACGGGTTTGCCGCGAAGGAAATCGACTAACTTGCTGCCATGATTGGGCGGGGCTATCATAACAACACGTCCGAGACATTCTGGGTGTGATACGTGTTCTAAATAGTAACGAACAAGGATACCGCCCATAGAATGAGTAACAAAATGAATCGCTGCCGCGTCTGCACGTTTACATTCCTCAACCACTGGCGGAATTGCGTTTTTTGCGAGGTTTTCTATGGTGTCGGAAGTCGATGGATAGTTTATGTTATGGGTAACAAAGCCCGCTTTTTGAAGTGCTTTCTCCATAAGCCGCATTGATATTGCACTTAGTCCGAGACCGTGCAGAAGGATGACGTGTTCGTTTGACATATCAATTATCTTCCGTTCATTAAGTTGTGTTTGATTTACAAAAAACGAGTAATGTTTTATCAGAATAAAACTTGGAACAGTGTATCATAACTTGCAATAACCTGCAACAAATAGAATATCCCTCTATCGAAAATAAAAAATTATCCCCAGCAATTTGCGGCAGGGGGCGATTGAAATTTTTCCGCAAAACGATTATCATTGTTCTATTACTTACTGTTCATTTTGTTTGAATCTTTAACCCTTCACCAGACTTCACTACTATGAAACCAAAATTTTTTACTACTGCGTTTTTCCTGTTGTCAACGATGTTTTCCGTTGCCGCTAATACCTTCGTTTTCTGTGCTGATAACGTTTATCCTGTCGCTCGCAAGGTTGAGAATGTTGACACTTATTTCGGTACTGATGTTGCCGACCCTTATCGTTGGATGGAGGATTCGTCGCCGGATTTAGATGCTTGGATTGCCGCCGAGAATACTCTGACAAATTCTTACCTATCTAAAATTTCGTTCCGCGACAAACTTCGTCAACGTATAACCGACACCATCAACTACCCGAAATACTCGCTTCCATCGCCGAGAAAGGGAAAATTGTTTTACTCAAAAAATGACGGTCTGCAAAACCAATCTGTGCTTTACGTTGTCGATGCACCGTCAGCGTCGCCGCGTGTTTTGCTCGACCCTAACACACTCTCCGAAGACGGCACGGTCAGTCTCAGCGGAACAGCCGTCTCGCGCGACGGAAAGTTTATGGCATACCTGCTCGCACGCAGCGGTTCCGACTGGAACGAAATCCGCGTGTTGAAAGTCGAAAACGGCGAAACGACGGACGATATCGTTGAGTGGGTGAAGTTTTCCGATATCGCGTGGCAAGGCGATGGTTTTTATTACAGCCGTTACGACGCGCCGCCTGATGGAAAAATTCTTACCGCGAAAAACGAGTTTCACAAAATCTTCTATCACAAAGTTGGTACGAAACAAACCGACGATGTTCTTGTTCATGAAGACAAAGAACACCCGTTACGTAATTGTCAGGCGGAAACTGACCGCGACGAACAGTTTTTGTTTATCAGTTCAACAGAATCGACTTACGGTAACTCGCTCAAATTCCGCGAACTGAAAACGCCGAACCAGCCGTTTCGCGACATCGTTACAACATTCGACTCCGAGCAGGACATTGTCGCGGTTGTCAACGGCAAGTTTTATCTGCATACCGACCGCAACGCTCCGAATAAGCGGCTCGTCGTTGTTGACCCAAAACAGCCGGAGCCGGAACATTGGGTTGACGTGATTCCCGAAGCGGATTCATTGTTGCGCGGCGTGCAGTATATTGGCGGTAAGTTTGTGATAACGTATCTCAAAGACGCGGCATCGGACGCTTACGTTTACTCAATGGACGGCAAGCGAATACGCGAAATCAAATTGCCAACGCTCGGCGTTTGCGGCTTCTCTGGCGAGAAAGACGAACCGACGTATTATCAGAGTTTCACTTCGTTCACATATCCGACAGTAATTTACAAGTGCGACATTGAGACAGGTGAGTCGAAGGAATTTTTCCCGTCCGCACTCAACATCGACCAAGACGCATTTGTGACCGAACGTGTTTGGTACACGAATAGCGACGGGAAAAAGGTGCCGATTTTTCTTACGTATAAGAAGGGATTGAAGAAAGACGGCTGCAATCCTGTATTACTTTACGGCTACGGTGGTTTCAATATCAGCATGACACCAACGTTTTCGGCGGTACGTTTGCCGTTCATCGAAAGCGGCGGCGTGTTTGCGGTCGCGGTACTTCGCGGCGGCGGCGAGTACGGTGAGACGTGGCACAAAGACGGAACGAAATTGGTGAAGAAGAACGTGTTCGACGATTTCGCGGCAGCGGCGGAGTTTCTGATTGCTGATAAATATACGTCATCCAAAAAGATTGCGATTCAAGGCGGTTCAAACGGCGGTTTGCTCGTTGGTGCGTCGGTAACACGCCGTCCCGACTTGTTCCGCGCGGCGGTTGCGGCGGTTGGTGTGATGGATATGTTGCGTTATCATAAGTTCACAATCGGATGGGCATGGGCAACCGATTACGGAACGAGCGAGGATGACCGTGAGATGTTTGAATACCTGTACAGTTATTCGCCGCTGCACAACATCAAATCCGGCATTGACTATCCGGCAATTCTGGTTACAACGTCCGACCACGACGACCGCGTTGTTCCCGCTCACTCGTTCAAATTCGCCGCAACGATGCAGGAAAAAACAACATCCCAAAATCCGGCGTACATAAGAATAGAAACCAAAGCCGGTCACGGAGCCGGAAAACCAATAAGCAAAGTAATAGACGAATCAACAGACGTGTGGGCGTTTATTATGGAGCAGTTGGGAATGAAATTGTAGAAGGATAGTCGTTGCCGTCGTCTAAAACCGGCGGGCTTGGTGTGATTGACATACATTTTTCACTAAATCAAAACTTACAAACAAAATTCAAATGAATAAGGATATTCTCGAATCTATTGCGGCTGCTGGTGTCGTTGGTGCTGGCGGTGCGGGGTTTCCGACTCACGTTAAGTTGGCGGCTGCCGCTGATACCGTTGTCATCAACGCTGCCGAGTGTGAGCCGCTTTTGCATAAGGACAAGGAGTTGATTGTTCACCATACCAGTTCGCTTGTTGACGGGCTTGACGCGGCGATGCGTATTACGAACGCGAAACGCGGCGTTGTCGGTATCAAGGCGAAGTACAAAAACGTTATTGATATTTTGCGTCCGAAACTGTCGCGTTCGATGGAAATCATTCCGCTCGACGATGCGTATCCGGCGGGTGACGAGATAACTTTGATATACGAAACGCTCGGACGGATTGTCGCTCCGGGTGCGATACCGATAACTGTCGGTGCGGTCGTGATGAATGTCGAGACGGCAGTCAATCTTGCGGCGGCGGTTGATAACGGAATGTCTGTTACAGAGAAATACGTTTCGGTTGCGGGTAACGTCGCGCATCCGTGTACGGTTCGCGTACCTATTGGTTCACCGCTTTCGGTTTGCATAGCGGCGGCGGGCGGTGTAACAATCGAAAAACCAGCATACGTTGTCGGCGGCGCGATGATGGGTTACGTTGAAACCGACCTCGCGAAGCCCGTCACCAAAACAACAGGCGGAATCATCGTCTTGCCGCACGACCATTTCGTTGTACAACGCAAACTATGGAGCATCGACAAAACGAAACGTATTGGGCGCGCGGCGTGCGACCAATGTTCGTTCTGTACCGAACTTTGTCCGCGTTACCTACTCGGACATCCGATAGAGCCGCACCGTGCGATGCGGTCGTTGGGTTTCAACTCGTCGCGTGAGTCGGACACGCCGGGTACGTCGTTCTGTTGTGAGTGTAATTTGTGTAGTTACTGTTCGTGCCCCGAAGGTCTCGACCCGAAAAACGTTTGTCTTGACAACAAACGCCGTTTGATTGCCGGGAAGAAACGTTATGAAAATCCGCCGTTCAACAAAGACCGAGCCGCGAATCACCACAAGAATCGCAAAACACCGACCAGCCGTCTGATACACAAAATCGGTCTCTCTGGTTTTACAAACAAAGCACCGCTCGAACAAAACAAAATCGTTGTCAACGAGGTACGCATCCCGCTAAAACAACATATCGGGGCAGCGTGCCAATGTTGTGTAAAAGTAGGTGACAAAGTTTCGCGAGGTCAGGCAATCGGTAACCGACCAATGACCGACAACAAACCAGCACTAGGTGCAAACATCCACGCGTCAATAGATGGAACGGTAGTAGATGTAACGGACTGCGTGAAAATTGTCGCGTCGTAAAATGTATTTTAACGTGCAATATGAATCATTCTGTATTCTTTGTGTCATCGTGGTAAAAATTTTCTATGATTTCCAAAATCAAACTTGCACTTGTTATCACTGAATTAAATGTCGGCGGTGCGGAATTGATTTTCACCGAGTTGGCAACACGGCTCGACAGAACACGGTTTGAGCCAGTCGTGTACTCACTCCAACCGCGACCAAACGCAGAACGTTCCGCCTGCGTTCAAACTCTCGAAAACGCCGGTATCGAAATACATTTTCTCGACATACAAAATTGTCACAGGTTCTGCGGTATCAATCTAGCGTTTTCCTATCCGGTGCAGACGCTAAACTTTTTCCGATTGTTGAGAAAGCAAAAACCGGATGTAGTTTTGTCGTTTCTCTTTCACGCGAATATGCTTTGCCGCCAAACGGCGTTGCTATACAAGTTTGCGTCTCACCGTCCCGTTTTCATTTCGGGCGTTCGTGTCGCGGAACACGGGAAATGTTGGCACCGCATTCTGGATAAGTGTACAAAAAATCTCGCGGACAGATTTGTTTGCGTAAGTGAACAAGTCGCGATGTTCTGCCGCGAACGAATCGGAGTAGCGGAAAATAAAATAATAGTAATCCCGAACGGCATCGACACAACACTATACGAAAACATCGCCCCAGCCGACATCAGTAACATCGAATCGATACAGGGTTCAAAGAAAGCAATTTTTGTCGGACGTTTTCACAAACAAAAGGGATTGGATTGGCTGGTGACAACGCTGCCGCAATCGTTGGGACAACTCGGTGACTGGGAACTAATGTTGGTAGGCGACGGCGAAGAAAAACAAACGATAAAAAATCAAATCGAAAAACAATGTGACAAAGAGTTAGCCAAACGTGTTCACGTAATAGATTGGCGACCCGATATACCTGCGTTGTTGGCAGCGTCGGATTTGTTGATACTGCCGTCGCGTTGGGAAGGGATGCCGAACATAATCATGCAAGCAATGGCAAGTTCGTTACCGGTGCTGGCAACAAAGGCAGAAGGAGTTTACGAATTACTGAACGACGAACGCCAAACAACTCAATTCGGAGATACAGAACAATGGTGTAAAAAATTTCAACAAATAACGCAATCAAAACAACTACGCGAAGAATTGGCAGCAAGGAATCACGAAAGAGTAAAGAATAAATTTCAGTTAGAGCAAATGATAACGCAATATATTGCAATCATCCAACATCGTTAATGCCTGATAATTTCGTTTTTTGACCTTGTTACGTTTTGCTAAAATTGTTACTATACCGAACGCGATTGAAAATTGTTTGTAGTCTTTATTTTTTTACCGTGAAACACACGAATCGTTTCAAATCGGTGATAGGTCAGCATCATTGCCAACCGATTTTCTTTTCAAAACTGACAAACAGGATTCATTTACCTGCTAAAACGTCAACACGAGAACGTATTATACAGACGCAGGCGCATAAATGAATTTTAACCGAATAAACGCAAGGTAGTTTCAAAGGATTACTCATTCTACCATTTCGCAATTCAATGTGATTTCGTGAATCGGGAACAAGCCGTAACAGGAATCTGTAAAACTGAATGTATATCCTAATCCAAGCGATTCTATCATTGGTTTTATCTTAAAAAAATCGTTATAATTGTGGTAAATGCTTATTATCAATGTTGGTTTTTGTTCACGAATTGTTTCTAATGCTCCAAGCAACAACGCCCATTCTGCACCTTCTATATCTGTTTTTATCAAACCAACACGGATATTATTTTTATGCACGTAATTATCCAGAGTATCAACTTTTGTTAGTCCAGTGTGTCCGTCATAACTACATTCAATGGTACCAATATGGTCGCCGAGTGCAAGATTCACTGGCACAACTTTTTTCAAATCATTTAGCAATATCGTTTTTTCTATTTCTTTACAGAAATCCGGTATTGCTTCAAAAGCGTATATTCTGTTATCTGGAAAGAAATCACGCAAGATCAGTGCGCTGTCTCCGATATACGCGCCCACATCAAAAATTGCCAGTTCTTTGTCTTGGCGGATTTTATCTGCTGTTTTCAGTTTGTTTATTTCATATCCATCTGTAAAAATCGACGGTTCAAAAGTTTTTTTTGTTAGTTTGAAATTCTTGTATTGATAATAATCTCCCATATACTTGACTTTCGACCAAATAGAATTCATAGCCTTGAATTTTTTAATTTCTGCGGCGGAATAAATATCACGTAATCTATACTCACCTCCATTATATTGAGAGACATTTTCCATCCGTTGCAAAATGTGATTAACCTTTTCAATTTCTTCCGGTGATAACCCGTGTCTTAATTCATCTGCATCGTTCTCATATTGCTTCTTATCTACACCAATCAGATTAAACAACTCATTTCTTCGAGACCTATATTTGAAATTCTTACGAAAATTACGCCACCATAATTTAACCGACATAAACAGAGCAAACAAATTAACAAAAATTTTTCTCATTTTGTTTTTCTTCTTAGTTAAAAATTCGTAATAGTGAATGGATAGCCCGATGGTACATCGTTGTTAAAGAAGTCAACGCGAACATGTTACAACATATAACGAGTTAAGAAAAACAAACCGTGTTTGCGTACCACAGGACAACAGAAGAGCGATTATTGTATCTTCTACAAACTGCGTCCCCCCATTTTAACATTTGGTTAATTTGTGTGTTTACATGATTTGTCATAATTTTTTCCTTTCGTGAAAAGGTTTTGTGTGTGTTTGTTCACAACGCTTCGTGAACTTTTGATGTTGAGTATTGTACATTAAAACCAACGCAATGTCAATAGGTAACATCTAAAAATTCCACTCTACTCATTTTTCCCAACCTTTATCGTATTCAAAATTTTTGCTATCCGTGATTGCTGACGTGATAGTTCTTCCACTTGTTTTCCCAGTTCCGGCAGGTTGGCGTTTGGTTCGTTTGCCATTTTTTCGTAACGTTGCGTGCGGTCGTTTACCCTGATTTGCATTTGGCGTATCATTCTTAACTCTGACAATATATCTATAAGACGTTGGTCTTGCTCCGACATTGCACCGCCGTTCTGTTGCTGCGATTCGGCTTGTTGTTGACGTTTTTCCGATTCCTTCTTCGCCGCGTCGATTGCGTCCAGCATTTCTTCCAGCGAACGGATTATCGTTTGCTCAACCTCTTGCGTCAACGTACCAACGTTACCACGTCCCAAACGTTCCTGCACATCAACCATATCGAACCTCGTTTGCGATAACGACTCCGTCATCGCTTGTGCAGTACCGTCTTCACGCAACACAATCAACGCCGCGTCGGCATCCAGTATCACCGTCGCCTGGTCGGCGGCTATCCTTCCGGTACGGATTTCGAGCAAACGATTCTGCTCGGCTTCGTTGGTAGCGTCGGCTGCCTGTTCCGCCGCAGTTTTTTGTGTTTGCGTCAGAATCAGTTTTTCCGTAGCCAACATTTTCTTTATCCGTGCGTCGAGCCACTGCAACGTTTGCATTAACTCCTCCTCACGAAGTTGACGCAGAATTTTATCCAACTCCGCCTTCGCCTTCTGCAACTCGGCAATCGCTTCCTCCTGCTCGTCTATTGCGTCCTTCTTCTTCGACTCTTCCATCCTCTTCTGCGCACGACGCATACGCTGCATACTACGCTGCATCGCTTGCTGTGCCGGAGACTGACTAGCGTCCGCCTCTACTTGCTCCTCATGTTCGTCTCTATTACCGTTATCGTTTGGCTTCTGTTGCTCCGACTTTTGCTCGTTTGGTTTGTTCTCATCGGATTTGTTTTCATCCGACTTCTCATCACCAGATTTGTTCTCATTCGATTTCGAGTCGCTTGGTTTACTTCGCGGACCGACTTGCGTTTCCGCCATTTCGTCGGACAGACGGTCGGTTGCATCGTGAATGTTACGCTGTTCCGGTTCGAGCGGCGACATTTGTTCGGCTTGCTGCGTTCTACCTTTGAGCGATTTTTCACGATGTATCAGATCGTTAATCTCCTTCAACAATTTCGCGATACGTTCCTTTTCCTCGTCACGGCGTTGCGCACGATTCTCGCTTTCGAGCAACCGCAATAGGTCTTTCAGGTCGAGAGTGAGTTCGGTTTGCTCGTTGATGGCATCGGTTAGACGCTGCTTTTCGAGAATGTCGATGATTTCGCTGAAACGCATATTCATCAGACGCTCCTTGCTCTCCGCGAGAACCTTCTTCAACAACGCACTACGTTTCGGATTAGTCGCCGCGTCAATCTCCGCCATCCGCAACAGAATGTTTTCGAGTTGCGAATAGTTGGCGGCAAG
>JAITST010000287.1 GCA_031287585.1 Planctomycetaceae bacterium
GGCAGCGGAGACACCAGAGTTTAAGGTTGTTCCTATGGAACAATTGCGAATCCGTGATGGTGTTGGAAACGTTCTTGAAAAACTTAACAAAGGCGAGACCGTAAAAATTGCGTATCTTGGCGGTTCAATTACGGAAGCAAACGGTTGGCGTCCCAAGACAACGCTATGGTTTAAGAAAGCGTTTCCAAACGCCAATATCGAAGAAATTCACGCTGCCATAGGCGGAACCGGCAGTGATTTGGGTGTCTTTCGTGTCGCTCATGATGTATTACAATACAAGCCGGATTTACTTTTCGTCGAATTTGCGGTCAACGACGGCGGAGCGGCACCGGAAAACATTTGGCGCGGCATAGAAGGAATCGTCCGTCAAACGTGGAAAGCGAATCCGAATACCGACATCGTGTTCACCTACACAATTTCTGAAGCACTCGCAAGAGAACCACGCGAAGGAAATTGTAACCGGTCAATGTCGTCGATGGAACTCCTTGCTGATTTCTACGGAATCCCGTCAATCAACTTTGCCGTGCCGGTTTTTGCTTTGGAAAAAGCCGGAAAACTGTTATTCAAAGGTGAAACCGTCTCGGAAGGTGTCATCCTCTTTTCCAACGACAGCGTACATCCGCTTGATGCCGGACACGAAATTTATACCCAATCTGTTGTCGAAAGTTTTGGAAAGATGAAGGATTCAAAACCAGTCAACCATCAACCGAAACTCGCCAAGTCGTTTATCGCTGATAACTGGGAAGACGCAAAACTGGTTACGATTACCGAACCGATGTTACAAGGCGAATGGAAAAAACTTGATGCCAGCGACGGACTGCAAAAATCGTTCAGAGGTCGGCTTGATGAAATCTGGTTTTCCGGTAAGCCGGGTAGTAAATTAACCTTCAAATTCAAGGGTTCGCAAGCCAAGATTTACGATTTACTTGGACCGAATGGCGGACAAGTTATTGTTACCGTTGACGGCAAAACAAACGAAAAGCCCGTAGCGCGATTCGATTCATATTGTATTTATCACCGGCTTGCGACACTCGGCTTGGCATTTAATCTTGACCCGAATATTGTTCATACGATTACGGTTGAAATTGATTCCGAACAGCCAAGCCGCCAACCTGTTGCGTTTCGATTAAAAGACCCGGAAAAAGAACTTGCCGAACCGAAATTTCAAGGGACCAACGTTTGGTTTGGTCAACTTATGCTGATTGGCGATTTAGTCGAGTGATTGTTGTGTGAATTTGTTTTTACCGATGTAAAAAGTACCTTGCAACGCCAGTAATCTATCCTTCCCTATCTTTTTTAAATAGTGTTGCGCACAGAGGCACGGAGTTCACGGAGGGATTGTTTTTATTTTAGATTTATGATTTTAGATTTTGTTTTAATACACAAAATCATAAATCATAAATCTAAAATTCTTTTTCCGCCTTCGCGGTTAATTATTGCAATGTCCGTGAACGGTTACAAAATTTGCCGCCTCTGGTAGCAATTGTTCTGCAAACCGTGTATAATACCGTGTGGTTCTTGGATGTACCGGTACGACGACGTACCGGCTTGATGTTATACCCTCAAAATGTATTACGTATGATAAGTGATAAAAATTATCGGAAACTGACAAAAAAAATTAAGGATAGTTGTTTGTTAGCGTTACCGCAGAGTGCTGTTAAGATATTGGAATTGTCAAAAGACCCTGATAACGGACCGCAAGAGTTTAGCGCGGCGATTGCTACGGACTTGGGTTTGACATCACAAATTTTGAAATTCGTAAACTCGTCGTATTTCGGATTTCGTCACAAAATTACAACGATACCAATGGCGTTGTCACTCGTTTATGGTCGTACTATCAAAAACTTCATCCTCTGGAATGCGGTTTTTGCGTTGTTGCCCAACCCTAAATGCGGTCAATTCGACCTGCGTAAAATCTGTCAGGACGCATTGCGACGCGGTATCTTCGCGAAAATTATCGCCTCGCACATCCCCGACATTGATCCCGATGAGATGTTGTTGAACGCAATGTTTCAGGATATGGCGTTACCTATTCTTGTACAAACTTGGCCTGCCGAATACGCCGACATTCTCACTCGCAAGCAGAACGAGGGAAAACGATTGTCCGAACTGGAACAAAGTGTATTCGGTTGGACGCACGCGGTCGCTGGTGCTTTTCTGGTTGATGAGTGGGGATTCGGTGACGAGTTTTCCGCGTGTATCGAAAACCATCTCGCGCCAGACTTTAACTTCAACGCCAACACTGCGACAATCGAACAAATTCGCAACACCATCGTTGGGATTTCGTCTTTCCTGCCGTCAGTTATGGACAGCGAATGGGATAAAGATGAAGCGGACTTGTTTTTTCAAGGCTACTCACGGCTGCACCGCCCAACGATGCCGCGTCCTGACGACTTGTTTGAACAAACCGACCAACAAATCACGGAGATGTCGGAAGTAGTTCACCTTGAAGAGATACCAAAATCGCTTGTAGAATTTCATAAAGAATATGTCACTCGAATTGGAGTGTAAATTATAAAGTAACAATTCGTCCCCGCTTGTAGTATATGCATTCAATACACGACACAAAGACTCACGAAATAATCCAAGTAGGAACAATCAACGCAGACGGTGCGGTTACTTCGTATCAGACGGTTGCGTTTGATTCGGCAATTCCACCGAACTTGCGTGCCGGATTGGAAGGTATGCAGCCCTTTGGCGGGAACAAATTTCCGCGTAATCACAAAGTAAACGGTAATACGAGAGTTCACTCATATTGTAACTTAACTATTGACGGCGTTTGTTGGTATGTTCTATCGCAGGGAGTTGAAGCCAATGTTGAACATTCACAACCGTCAACTTTGATGATTCACCACATCGCGTTTCAGGCGAACGAGGCACCGCTGGAAGGACCCGCGTGGTTGCTCATACGACCGGGTTTTCTGATGGATAACTGGCTTAGTACCGATACTGTTGTCCAATTCCGTTGCGGCAGACCAATTCCGCGAACACCGAAAATTCTGTTCGGGCGGCAGTACCGTCCGGGTACGATAAAACTTCCGTTGTGGAAAAAATTGAGCGGCGATGTCGGTTGGGCAGGTGTGTTGGCGGAGACGGTTTACGAAGACCACAACGCGGTTATCGTGTATCCGCCGGGCATTGATTTGTTACAGTTGTTCTCGGAGGCACTCTCAATTTTGCCGCCGGAAAAACGTTGGCAGGTAACATTCGCGACATTCACGGTTGATAGCCAAGCGAATGGTAAGACACCGCTTGCCGTTCGTTGGAGCGGCGTGTTGCAAGACACGCCGCAAGCGAATAACAATCCGTTCATCTCAAACACATTAGTTCTCGATTTAACTAAACCGCTCGGCACTCCGCACGATTCGGTATTTGTCAGCGCGGCACGCAACGGCGAGTTCGTCTCGGATGATATGGATAACGTTCCGGCATCAGAAAACGATTTCGAGGTCAACAGTAACGGGGCAGATGAATTGGAAGAATCGGACGAGCCGCCAACGGTCGCCGATAATTTCATACCGCTGAAACTTCCAAAAACAGAAAAATTGGTAGCGCAAGCACAAGCGATAATGAATCCGCCGCCGTTGCCGGTTGTTCCAAATGTTGCGTCAGATAAAACGGAAATGGAAGCGGAACACGACAACGGCAAACCTCCGGTTAATGAACAATCCTCAATTACGCCGCCGCTGCTTCCCGTACCGCCGCCGTTGCCGACGATTGATGTTGGCGGCTCGTTGCAGTTGACGAATAATTCTAAAAACATTGACAACCTGATTCGCAAACAATCGCGAGCGGTTTTCTATTCGGTTTACGTTGCGGCGGCGGGGCTGTTGGCGGTTATGCTTGTGCTGTTACTCGATATGCGGTTGGAGTGGGGAATAGTCGATTCGTTGCGTGACAGTTTTTCTACCAGAGGTAGTAACGCTGAACCGGAATTGAAAAAACCGGTACCCGAAAAACCAATTGAGAAAGAACCATCTGAAAAACCAGCGGAGGTCGCGGCAACACCGCCCGAAGAAGAATCGAAGCCAGCACCGTCTGATTTAGAGAACGCCGCAGCCGAGCAACAAAAGAAGGCAACCGAAATAGAGGCAGAGCGTCAGCGTCTGACGGACGAGTTTGCGAAACTCCGTAACGAAGAAAGCCCGAAATCGCAAGCGGTTCTTGATGAGTGCAAGTTCCCTGAGTACGTTGACTTGCGGATTCCGTTGCCGCGTGAAGGTGACGAAAATATAGGTGTTGCAGAAAACGAACCGGACTTGAAAAAACCGTTATCAACGACCGTAAATGAGTTGTCAACGTTGTTTACAATAGCCCATGCGTTACAAATCAATATCGCCCCGTTGCTGGAACGCGGCGGTGTAACATACGAATGTCGTGAGGCGGAAATAGACGTGGAAACCGGTTTGACAGAAGTTCACTGGATAATATCGTCGTATGAAAAGGAAACCGACCGCCGTCATGACCTCACAATGTTGACACTGAACAAAGAAGGTTTAACGTTCAGTTGGTTGCCGGACTCATTGAATAAACTAAACTACGCCGACACCGGTCGTATTCCGTTCTCATACATAACGTTCACGGCGGTAACAGAAGAGCCATCCGTACCCGATAGCAACCAACACAAAGTAGCGTTGTTCGTACCAAGAAAGATAGAGCCGTTTACAGTATCGGAGTTGAAAGAAAAACCGGAACAAACAAGACCGCTATTCTTCGCTGAACCAAACTGGCAAGCGGTATTTGAAGGTGACATCCCAACAAAATACTTGCAACTGGAAACTGAAATAAAGCCAGAAACAACACCCGGTTATTCCGGTTTTGAAGTGCTGGAAGGAACGGTACCGCAACGTCTATTGCTATCACTGTTTTCGGATGACATACGTGACGTAACAAGAAAAGATTTTCTGGGAACAAGAACCACGCTGGAAGTAGCAGACCGCGAGGGCAAACTAACAATGGTATTCACTGACGGCTCGGCAAAACAAAGAGAAGACGCGGCAACGTTTTTGCGAGAGCACAAAGCCAAACGTGCAGACGAGGAGAAATCGATAGATAAACTACAAAGGAGTATATTGAGCGGTGACGCGAAAGTAAAAGAAGAATTAGAGGCAAGCCGCAAAAGATTTGACAATACAAAAGAAGAATATAACGAAATCTGCCGCCGTATGGAACACCTAGTAGAGTCACTACCAAAAGTAAGAGAAAGCATACTAAAACTCGGCGACTTAAAAGTAATTCCAAAACTGTACATAACGAAAGAAAATAAAAAACTTCTGTTGTACACAACACAAGAATAGCCGGAACCTTTCAAGAGACTTGTGGCAACCGCAAAAGATAGAGCGTAAGCATTTATCGTTGCGGACTTGGTGCAGCCAGTTGGCGCGTAAAGAGGCTCGATTTTCAAAGGCGGAGCAGATGCACAAAATCTGTGTCGGAATAGTCATCAACTTCTTGCGTCTGCTCCTGCCACCGACATACGATTCATAGTGGCGGGACGCAGAGTTGCTCATTTGGATTACGGCAAAAACCAACCGCGATAAATCGCGGTTGGTGATATATGTGTTGATAACCGCGTATGACGCGGGGACATTCAGAAGCATTTTTAATGCGGGAGAATGTTTTTTACTTTTAGACCGGCTTGAAGACCAGTGTTATCGAAAAAAACGAAACGGTATTTCTCGACAACGTGAATGATTGTAACAGATGTACGGGAAATGTCAAAGGGGGGGATACGAGGGGGGTGTAAATTTTTTGTAGGTTTTGTATAACCACCCCACTTTTTGCGACAATGCTCCGTGGGATTGTCAATAGAATACCCTGCCAAAATACCTACAAACTTTTTACACACCCGGATACGAGAATTTTTAAGAAATAAAAAAATGCCACTCCATTTTATTAGAATAGAGTGGCTACAACTGCTTTCGCAGCGTGCAGATCTTCAAGTGTTATACAGCCCAAAAACTAAAAACTGCATAACCTCTACAATAGCGACGGTAAGATTCGAACTTACGACACGCGGATTATGAACCCGCTGCTCTAACCAACTGAGCTACGCCGCCACAAACAAAAACGTTACACACCAGTTTACCCCATATCTTAATTTTTGTAAATAGGGGGTGGCGTACGGGTGTGTAAAACTTAGTGGGGAATTATTTTATATTTTCCAGCAGTAGTCCCATTGTTTTGAGTATATTGCGGCGCAGATAACCGCCATCTTTTCTGCTCGTTGTTTCCGCCAACATGCTCCCGTCTGCTTCAACCTCCTTTCCGCCAAGTTTTTACACGTCACCTACACAACTCCGCTCCCA
>JAITST010000370.1 GCA_031287585.1 Planctomycetaceae bacterium
CGACAACGGTGGGCAATCCGATGAAGCCGCTTCCATCGGTAATTACGGTGTCAAAGGGCAAGAATACCAGCCGAAATGTTGTCCGGTCGAGACAAAGACGCATGACTTTCCTGACAAAAAATTAGGCAAAGCGACCCCTTACGTGATTTATGATTTGTTGAACAATCATGGCTTTGTGAATGTCGGTGTTGACCACGATACTGCGGCGTTTGCGGTCAACAGTATTCGGACGTATCTTAACGAGATGGGCAAGGAGCGTTTTCCTGCGATGAGCAAGTTGATGATTACAGCGGACAGCGGCGGGAGTAATGGTCGTCGAAATAAATTATGGAAGGTGGAGTTGCAAAAATTGGCGGATGAATTTTCGATTGACATTACGGTCTGTCATTTTTCACCGGGAACGAGTAAGTGGAACAAGATTGAACGTCGGTTGTTTTCGTACATTAGTAAGAATTGGCGTGGTCGTCCGTTGATGGACACGGCGTGATTGCAAACAATAAAACGGAGATCGGCTTGACGGTACGTTGTGTCGAAGACAGGAATGTTTATCCGAAAAAAATCAAAGTCACCGATAAAGAATTAGCACAAGTCAACATGGAACCGGAAGCGTTCCACGGTGAATGGAACTACACCATCAAAGCAAAAACTAAAAATATAAAATGAGCAGGTTATTGTTTGGGGGATACTAAGATAAGGGTAGTTTTTTATATTCTATCCTTAACTAACCTTGCTGCGCTTTCCAAAAATTCACGATGGTAAATATGCGTAAAATAATACGGTATTGCAAAATTTACGACAAATTGTACCGAAATCGCCCCAATAATTTTGATGAAGAGACATAAGTTAATCTATCTTGAATAAAACGCTTCCGTTTTTATTCCGGTTTCGTTGCGTACTTGCTCTGCGATTTTGTCTAACACTTCATTGTCGAGTGGTGTCACCTGTGGCTCTGGGGTTTTGCGAGCTACAGTGTAGAGTTGTAGCCGCAGAATTTTCCCACCGTTTGCAACGATACCTTTAATTTGTTTTATGTATGCTTCGATTTCTTTTTTGTCTGGCGACTCATTGTTTGTTGCGAATAGGCACGTCTGGATTACCAACGGGAAATGCTTTGCGGTCTCGGTTATGTTTTTTATTATCGTTGCAAACGGAACGTGCGAGCGTGAAACGTACTTGTAATGATGTTCCGTTCCGGCATCTAACTTTGCCCATATTTCGCCGTTCGATTTGGTTAATCGTTCCAGACCGACAACTACATCCGCGTTACACAACCTCGTTGCGTTTGTTATCAGAACCAATCTTACGTCATCAGAACAGAGTTCAGTCCGAACCGCCGCCGCTCGTTCAACCGCTGCCGTAAACATTGGCGACATCGTCGGTTCACCGTCACCGCTAAACGCAAAATCGTTCAGACGTATTCCTCTATCTATTCCGGCAAACAACGAACCGTCAGCGAAAAGACTACCATTGAGAACTACCGTAACAACTTGACGCAACTCATCGTCGAGACGTTGCAAGTCAATCGTTTCGTTAAACTGCTTATAGGAACGCCCCGCCTCTGCAAGCACCTGACAGTAAACACACGAAAATTGACAAGTACCATCCGGCGTAAGATTTATTCCGATCGAAACACCGCCGCTACGACGACTAACGACCGGATAAACATAACGCATCAATCCAAACTGACGCGGATGATGTTGAATAGCGGATTTTATGGTAGATGTCATATTCATAAATAATAAACAACTCAAACCGTAAATTAAACGGCAAGATAGGGTTTCCTTTCACTGATATGACCCCATCTTTTACAATTTGAGAAATAATAACCTGATACGGCACTATTTTTCCTTCTTCATAAACGCCTTCATAAATTCCGCCAGTTTCTCTACCCCTTCTTTTGGCATCGCGTTATAAATCGAAGCTCGCAAACCTCCTACGCTCCTATGACCACCTAGCGTTGTCAGACCGATTTCTTTCGCTTCCTGCTGGAACTTTTTATCCAACTCTTCACTCGGCAAACGGAACGGTACGTTCATTGTCGAACGAAACTCCTTGTTTGCGTGACCAGTATAAAAACCGTCCGAGTTGTCGATTATGTCATACAACATCGCCGCCTTCTCCTTGTTCGTCACGTACATCTTATCAAGCCCGCCAACATCGTCGAGCAACCAATCAGTTACCAATTTCACCATATAAATCGGGAACGTCGGCGGCGTGTTGAGCAACGATTTCGCCTCCGACATCTTCTTGTAATTTAGTAACGACGGGATATTATCGTCCGACTTCGCAACTAAATCGTCTCGCATAATCACAATCGTCACTCCCGCCGGTCCAGCGTTTTTCTGCGCGCACGCAAACAGAACTCCGTACTTCGTTATGTCAATCGGCTTGGAAAAAATATCGCTGCTACTATCGCAAACCAGCGGCACATTACCAACTTCCGGCAACACCTGCCACTGCACACCCTCAATCGTCTCGTTTGAACAAATGTAACAATACGCGGCTGACTTATCAAGTTTCAACTCGAAATTCGCGGGTTTCCGTTTGAATGATGTCTCGCTGCCGTTCCACGCGGTATTACAAGTCCCCTGCGTCTTCGCTTCAGATAACGCCTTCTTACTCCACGTACCAGTCACAATATAGTCCGCCGCCTTTCCCGAACCTTTCAGTATGTTCATAGGAATCATCGCGAACTGCATAATAGCACCGCCCTGCAAAAACAAAACGCGATACGAATCGGGAATGTTATAAAGTTTACGGATATTCGCCTCCGCCGACTCAATGATAGCCTCGAATGGCTTTGACCGGTGCGACATTTCAAGCACGGAAATGCCCGCATCCGGATAACAAACTAAACTCTCTTGTGCCTTTTTAAGAACAGAAACCGGCAAAACAGCCGGACCAGCCGAAAAATCAAAAACACGTTCCATTAGAACTCCTTATGAAAAAACATTATACAACAAAAAAGTCCCGTTCAAACGAAAAACGAAACTATTTAGAGTTTAACAATGATTATCATTTTTACAAGGGGTGGTGGAAAATCTGTATTCCACAGAATGAAAAAAATGAGCAACATTTTGAACACATAAATTATTTTCCATACTCTTTCCCCGTTATTGACAACCGTCTCCAAATCCACGACAATGGTTCTGGTCGACACGTGTAGTTGCGTGTCTGTTGTTGATTATTTTTTTACAGTAAGGATTTACTTATGAAATGTTACAATTTGTTCTGTGCGGACGTGTTTTGTTTGTTCGTTTGTTTGGCTATTTGTTTTGGATTCACAGCAGTTTGTGTTGCCCAGGATACGGATTTCAAGCCGCTTTTCAACGGTAAGGATTTGACCGGTTGGGAAGGTAACCCGAAACTTTGGCGTGCCGAAGATGGTATGATTGTCGGGCAGACTGGTAGTGAAGGCGACACAAAACTAACTTACAATACGTTCCTTATCTACAAGGGCGAACTACCGAAAAATTTTGTTGTCACGTTTGAATACTGGTTGTCCAAAGACGGTAATTCAGGATTACAGTATCGTAGTTTTGAGAACAATGATGCGGCGAAGAAATTCAGTTTGAGCGGTTATCAAGCAGATTTCGATGGCGGAAATGCACATTCAGGTATTTTGTACGGCGAAGGTTTTGGCGGCATTCTCGCCAATCGTGGACAAGTTGTATCGGTTGGTGCTGGCAGGAAACCGAAGGTCTTGGTACAGTTTGCCAATTCAAACACGTTGAAGGAGAAAATTAAAGTCGAAGATTGGAACAGTTATGAAGTTACTGTTGATGATTTTACATCAACGCATCGCATCAATGGTGAAATGATGAGCGTCTGCATTGACAATGATGTCAAAACCCGTCGCGATTCAGGATTATTGGGCTTACAAGCACACGTCGGTCCTCCGATGACGGTGAAAATCCGTAACCTGAAAATTAAGGCGTTACCGTGATGGAGCGAGACTGGATAGACTTCCTGTGTAACAGTAAAACGTTGCAGTGTCCTGACGAACTGCTAATTGGAATCGGTGACGACACGGCAATGTTGGCACCGTTTCCGCGTCAGGCGAATACATTTCTGACGACAGATATGTTGACGGAGGGAGTTGACTTTTTGCTCTGCAAACATTCGCCGGAACAAATCGGACGAAAAGCGTTGGCAGTAAACTTGAGCGACTTGGCAGCGATGGCTGCCGAGCCATTTGGTGTGTTGGTTTCGGTTGCGTTGCCGCGAAGCCGTTCGCCGTTCGACTTGGCAAAACGTTTATACGCTGGTATGAAACCGTTGCTCGAACACTATAACGTTACGTTGTTAGGCGGTGACACGAACACTTGGGACGGCGGTTTGGTAATTTCGATCACTGCAATCGGACGGCTTGATGGTAACCGACAACCGTTCCGCCGTAGCGGTGGAAAAATCGACGACCATATCTTGGTGACAGGTAGTTTGGGCGGTTCGTTGTTGCAACATCAGTTTACGTTTGAACCCAAAATCAGCGAAGCAATTGTACTGAGTTCGTTCAATATCAACGCGGCAATTGATATCAGCGACGGTCTGCTGCTAGACCTTTCGCGATTGGCAAATGCAAGCGAACTCGGTGCGGAAATAAATCTGGAAGCGATTCCGATTTCAGATGACGCACACAAGATGAGTAAAACAAGCGGCAAAACCCCACTCGAACACGCATTAAGCGATGGAGAAGATTTTGAACTATTGCTCGCAACAGATGAAAAAACAGCCGCAAAACTAATGGAAAAACAACCACTAATAGAAAAATTTAATACTCCAATAACTGACATTGGTAAATTGACAGAACAAAAGGGTCTCCGCGCAACAGACCAAAACGGAACAAGAGAAATAGAGCCAAGAGGGTATGAACATTGAATATAGCGGAGAGTATTTTAACCATAATATCCGTCCCACAAACAAATTCCAACAAATATGTCTTCTGTCGGCGACTTTTTTCGTACTACATATTACCAGCCGCTTGCTGTTTGTTTGGTTTCTGTAATTATTTGTATTACGGCTGACCTTTGTTTTGGTATCTCGGTTTGGATTTGGTTTTCTTTTTTTGTTGGTGGGGTAGTCTTTGCTTTGTTGTTTCGACAGCATGGCTTGTTTGCTACTGTTGCGATTTTGATTGCTGTTGGTTCTTTATTTGGAATGCGGCATCATTTGTACTTTTATTCGTTTCAATCTAACGACATCGGTTTTTACGCTACCGACGAACCGAGTCCTTGCGCAGTCGAAGGTTGTGTTGTCGAAATGCCGCGTTATTTTCCTGCACCGGTACCATCATTTACTGGCTCGTTTCCCCGTAAAGACTCTACTCACTTGCTCGTTCGTGCCGAACGCTTACGCGATAAATCCGATTGGCTGCCCGTTTCGGGACTCGTTATCGTTTCCGTTGTCGGTGACTGTTCTCAACGACGAATCGGCGAACGAGTCCGTATGTTTGGACGTTTGAGTAAACCGCATGAGCAAGGTAATCCCGGCGAGATGGATATGCGAACTTACCGCCGCCGTTATCGTCAACTTGCGGTATTACAGGTAACGTATCCCGACGCGATACAACTCATCGAAACCGGCAAGCCGTCCGTTCGCCGTTTTATAGAAACCATTCGCCGTCACGCACAGGCAACGTTTCGGCAAACGATGCGTCCTGAAACCGCTTCCGTTGCTACCGCGATGATTCTCGGTATTCGTGATGAAATAGACGAAGACACGTACGGTCAACTGATGGAAACCGGTGTTGTTCACATTCTCGCGATTAGCGGTTTGCACATCGGGCTTGTTGCCGGTGCGGCCGGTTTCTTCTTGATTCGGCTCGGTGTTCAACGACGATGGCTTGCAATCGGACTCGCAAGTTCGGTTCTCATTTACCTGCTTTTGAGTGATGGTCGTCCGCCAGTTGTTCGTGCGACGGTACTTGTTTTGACTGCGTCACTCGCGTTATTTCTCAATCGCCGAGTTGTTTCCGCGAACTCACTCGCGTTCACTGCAATTATTGCCCTACTGATAAACCCGTGCGAACTTTTTCAGTTTGGCGCACAACTTTCGTTTCTCGGAACAGGCGTTTTTCTCTGGATACCAACGGTACAACTGACAGCCGACGGTAACGCGAAGTCACGCGGCTCGTACTTTTGGCTCTGGCGGAAAACGGTCAACGGGCTTGCTCGTGTTTTATTGTTTAACCTGTTGATTTGGCTTACGCTAATGCCGCTACTGATGGATAGAATGCACTTATTTACGCCAGTTGTGATACTACTCAATCCTTTATTGTGGCTACCGATGACAGTCGCGATACTGTCAGGATTTTTTATGATGTTCGCTGGTGCGGTGGACATAGTAACGGCGTTGGTGTTTTTACCACCGCTTGCACCGGTATTCGGTGCGATAGCAGACGCATCGTTTGGTACTTTACTGACGATGGCTGACCTTGCTCACCGGATTCCATACGGACATTTTTGGGTTGCGGGGCAACCACTTTGGTGGATGTTTGCATTTTACGTACCGCTAATTTTCTGGACGCTCGTTCCGCAACTACGTTTGCCGCGACGATGGTTCGTTGCGTTTCTGACATTATTGGTGATCGCGGCTTTCGGTTACAACTTCGCGTGTGGAGTTGTACGAAAACGTGACGAACGAATGACAGTAGAGATAACGAGCGTTGGACACGGGTTGGGGATTTTGATAATCGCTCCCGACAGTACGGCGACGATATACGACGCGGGTTCGCTGACAATGCCGGAACGTGCAACGGACGTGTTATCGCGGCGGCTTTGGGCTTACGGCAAACGGCGTATCGATCGGCTGATTCTGTCGCATCCCGATAGTGACCATTACAACGCGTCGTTCAATCTTCTCGAACGGTTCTCGGTTGGTGAGGTGTTCGTGCCGCCTGGTATGTTTGAAAAAAATGTTGAAGGTGTTGCGGTTTTGAAACAAGCGATTGAAGCGAAAAAAATTCCTATACGAACGGTTCATCGTGGCGATAAGATTAACGGCACACCCGCGATACGAGTGTTTCACCCAACGCAACCGAATGACGATGGTAGTCCTCCATATGAGCCGGACACAGAATCGAATGCGTTAAGTCTGTTGATTATGTTTGAACATAAGGACGTGCGAATAATGTTGACTGGCGACATTGATGTTAAACAGGCAACGCACATATTCAGTGAGCCGTCGCCCAAGGTTAGTGTAATGTTAGTACCGCATCACGGCGGTCAGTCCAGTGTGACAACATCGTTATTTCGCTGGGCATCACCGGAACATCTATTGATAAGCGGCGGAAGAATGTGGCGCAAACCAGAACTAATAAACGACTTAACAAAAAGTGGTTACAAAGTTCACAGCACATACGAACACGGATTGATTTCAATAACAATAGACAAAGAGAAGTTTGAAATTGAACATTTCAAAAGGTAATTGATATCCCCCGTCGGTATAAGTCAGCAGTAATATAACCTTTTGTTAGTATTGCCATTAGTTTAGAGACAGGAAACCAAAATCCTGTTTTATGGAAGTAACGGTAGTAATACGAGGAACGACCAAACAGCAATTATTATTAGTGGTTTATCTGATAATCTCATTTAGGTATTGCTTAAATTCATATTTTGTAATTCTAGTTGGGCTTTTTCATTCTATTTTGACAAAAATGTGCTTGGGAATCGTTGACAATTGCGCTGATAAAGTTTACAATGTAACGCAATCGCTACGTCGATTACCGCTTACGTTATTTTTTACTAATTTTTCTCAAAAGGTACCCATTGATGAACATTGACACTATTCGTGTATTTTGTGACGTTGTTACACACCAAAGTTTTTCTCGCGGTGCTGTAATCAACGAAGTTAGCCAGTCAGCCGCAACCCAGTCGATTCATCGTCTGGAGAAGATTTTCGGTGTACCCCTAATCGACAGAACGCGGCGACCGTTTGTTTTGACGAACGAAGGTAAGGTTTGTTTCGACGCGTTTCGTGAGATTATAGAGACGTACGATACGCTTACGGTGCGTGTTAAATCATCGGAAGCTGAAACGACAGGTCAAATACGTATCGCAGCAATCTACTCGGTTGGTTTGCATACTATGACAAGATGTGTGCAAGACTTCATCAAAGCACATCCAAAGGTCAAAGTACATCTAGAAGTTCAACATCCCAAACGTGTTTTGCGTTCAGTGTTGGATTCGGAAGTTGATTTCGGTCTTACGGCAAATACCTCCGAAACACCTGAAATAGATGTTATTCCACTTTGGAAAGAACGGTTGATGGTTACTTGTTTGCCTGACCATCCGTTTGCTAGTATGAAGGATGGCATAACACTTGATAAATTGAACAATGTCAACTTCATCACGTTCGATCGCGATTTTATGATACGCAAGGAGATAGACCGTGCGTTGAGGCAATGCAATGTGATTCCGAATATTGTGATGGAACTTGACAATATCGAGACAATCAAACATTCCATCGCAGCCGGACTTGGTGTCGGCATTTTGCCGTCGCCGTCTGTTATTCAGGAAGTTGAAAACGGTCACTTGGCAGCGTCTCCTATCATAAATCCTGAAATGTTCAGACCAATCGGGGTTATTCATCGACATCGTAAAGTATTCTCGCCACCAGCGTTAAAGTTTATAGAGATGTTGGCTACGACCGCGCCAACTGGAACTCAGCGATAAATGTAACGCGGTGCAGTTGAGCGTAACGCGAATCCTGTACCGCACTCGTCGGGGTAGATGATTCGACCTTTCTCAAGTTGAACGCCTACCTCGCCGACCTTTTTCTCTATCAAGAGCGGTCCGTCGAGATAGGTATAATCTAGTTGCGGTGCAAACTGTGCGGTTGTTGAAGCACCAATGGTTGACTCGACAGAGTTGCCCATCATAACCTTCAACCCCAGTTTTCTCGCTTTATCAATCAACTGCCGAACCGGAGTTATCCCACCGAATTTGAGTGGTTTTATGTTCACACCGTCGAATTCCTCCGCACACTTTTCCAGTTCGTCGGCGGTACGAAGCGATTCGTCGGCAATTATCGGAATCTGGCATTTCTGACGTAACTTCTTCATACCGGCGTGGTCGCCATACTTCAGTGGTTGTTCTATTAACTCAACATTCATCTCACGCAGAAGCGGCAACATATCAATCGCTTGTTCGACCGTCCAACCCCCGTTCACATCAACCCGAAATGGTGCCGTTGTCATACTTCGCACGGTAAGCAACATCTCGTCATCGTGTAGTCCGCCAAGTTTTATACGGTAAAGAGACCAATCAGGACACTCCCTAAATTTATCAGTGACCATTACGGTCGAATCAATACCGATGCTGTGACTGGAAATCGGGGCGGTTTCTATCGAAGTTCCCCAAATCTGCCAGAGTGGTTTATTTTTCATCTTACCCCAAAGGTCGTAAGCCGCGATGTCAACCGCCGCGCGGGCAAACGGATTCCGTTCAAGTTGCGGAGTCAGGTATCGCCAGAACGCAATTGGGTCAGCAAGTGCGTAACCCTCAACATCCTCACGGATACGGTCAACTGCTTCGAGAATCTTTTCTACGGTAACGTTGTAATAGGCATCTTCGTATGCCTCTCCATAGCCGCAAAGTCCATCTTGTTCCAGTACGACAACCACCGTACGAACAACACTGACTGTTCTTCCTTTTGAACTGCCAAAGACGTGTTTTAGCGGCAAATCTATTCGAATAGTGCGTAGTTTCATTTTTGTTGCTTTGTGAATTCGGGTTAGCAAAATGTGTCAAATTGTGAATAAATAACAGTTGGTTTGTTTTAGAAGAATGTCAGAACAATTTCGACCAACTATACCATAACGTACAACCACAACGCCGCTAGTTATTGTATGACGATTTTACCTTGAAAACAACGTGGGGGGACAAAGAAATTACGATAATTCCGTTTTTTTTTCAACACAAAACGAAACAATCTGTTACACTTAACGTACGAAGTGGCGGAATATGTGGTACAAAAGGAACAAACGATACGAATGTTCGTTCCGTTCCTGCCATTGGCTTCAGTAGCGGTAAAACAAAAATTTTTTCGCTGTGACTTGCAAACGTATTGCAAAAGCCGTACAATGACGTGGGTGTAAGTTTTGTCGGACGGGAGTTTCCCCCTCTCCGGTTTGAGTGAACGGAAATTAGGGGATGTCGTCTTTTGAGAAAGGAAATCAAGTATGTTGAAAACACTTGGAATTGTTAAAGGTGCGCATCTTACGGAGCGGCAGATTCAACACCTGAATCGCCGACTGGGTGGTAGGTCGTTTCTTGATTGGGTTGTTAGACAGTTGAAAAGTTGTTACCAAATAAGCGACGTTGTTGTAACGACAGATAGATCTATCGGTGGTGAAACCATTCGTCGCTTGATACCGGGTGACGTTGAAAGTTACGTGAGCAACGGTGAGGATTCATTGGCGTGCGTTGTTGACACGCTAAAAAAGTTTCAGGCGGAGTCGTGCGTGTTTATCGGTGCTGACTGGCCGTTTCTTGATCCGATAGTGGTTGACGAACTCGTTCGTGCTGCCACACAAGACCCGAATTGCGATTACGCAGCGTATCAGTTTGTCAACGAAACGTTTGGTAATGACCGTAACTATGGTTTATTCCCGGAATACTATCGTACTAAAACTCTTCTTGATATAAACCCGGCAACGAAAGACCCATTGTACCGTTCTTTACTTGGCACGTTGTTCCTGGAAAACCAACGCAAGTACAAAATTGAGTTGCTGCCAGCCCCGTGGTGGTTAGACTACGGTAAGATTCGGACGATTGTAAGTGGAGAAGCGGGATGGGAAGTTTTGGTAACAATCTACGAAACGCTAAAAGACAGCGAACGTTGCTGTAATATCGAACAAGTGAGTAAGTTATTGCAGAACCATCCCGGCTTGCTGGACAGAGTAGCGTTTGAAAAACAAGCAACAATGGTAGTAGCGGTGGGTTAATGATTTATACAACAAACGCAAGCTGTACGTAGAGTAATGAAAATCTGCCGTTATAATCTGATTTACAGTTTGAGTTAGTTAGAACAATATACCAGTTGTGAATAAATTTGTAATTCACGACTGGAATTTTTTGTAATACAAGGACTGTTTAATCAACAAACTATGGATAACATTCAAAAACAATTTCTGGACGACATCGCGGCGGCGGTTACGTCTGACCAGATAGAACAAGTTCGTGTCAAATATCTCGGACGCAAAGGAATAATTACGCTGTTCGCGAAAAACGCTGATTTCAGTAAGATGACGGTTGACGAGAAAAAGGAATTTGGTGTCAAACTTAACGAGTTGAAAAATCTCGCGACGCAAAAGTTGCAGGACTCGCAACAGATGTCAAATGTGTCAGAAACTGTCGGCAAGTCTGCTGAACTCGACCTAACGCTTCCGGGTAACGCTCGTTCGCTAGGTGCGTTACACCCAATAACAATGGTTCAGATGGAATTGGAAACTGTATTCGAGGGAATGGGATTCCGCGTGCTTTACGGTCACGAATGTGAGACTGAATTCTATAATTTTGAGGCGTTGAACATCCCTGCAGACCATCCCGCACGTGATATGCAGGACACGTTTTGGCTAACGAACGGACGTATTTTGCGTACTCATACGTCGGCGAGTCAGGTACGGTCACTGCACCGTTTCGGTGCGCCAATTCGAGCGATTTTTCCGGGACGCTGTTTCCGTTACGAGGCGATTGACCCAAGTCACGAAAATACATTCTACCAATGCGAGGGATTGGTAGTTGACAAAGACATCTCGGTCGCCAATCTAATAGCGGTGATGAAAACGATTCTTAGTGAAGTGTTCAAACGTAATGTAGCGGTGCGGCTGAGACCGGGCTTCTTTCCGTTTGTAGAACCCGGTTTTGAACTGGACTTGCAATGTCTGTTCTGCGGCGGCAAAGGTTGCCCGACATGCGGTGACGGCTGGATAGAACTAATTCCGTGCGGTTTGATTCACCCAAAAGTTCTTGAAGCAGGTAACATAAATCCCGGCGAATACAGCGGTTTTGCATTCGGAGTAGGGCTAACTCGTCTGGCAATGATGAAGTTCGGAATCCGCGACATACGCCACTTCAACTCCGGTGACATTCGCTTTAACGAACAATTTGGAGTTATACTCTGATAATTCTTTCAAAAAGCAAGACGTAACCAATCGTCAACAAAGTACCAATCCCAATTGCGCAACTCGGTTTTGTTGCGTTTTGCGTTTTTGTGGGGGAGTAATTTCCAAAATTACTTTCCTTTATTTTCTGTAAAATTTTTGTGGGGGGGCTCTTGTCTAGATTTTTTTTTGTGGTAGAATGTTCTACAATCACAGTTGGGGACGTAGCTCAATTGGTTAGAGTACCGGACTGTCGATCCGGTGGTTGAGGGTTCGAGCCCCTTCGTCCTCGTTGGTTGTTTTCCAAAGTGGTTTAGTAACTCAAATTGCTCCCGGCAGTTTGAGTTATTTTTTTAGTGTGTTTTATTGGATTTTTGTGGTACGGCATAGCCCGATGTGAACGTGACAATTTTGAATACCCAAACTAGAATACGGGGGACGTTGAGACATGTCAAGAATAATTGAACTTGTGGATACAATCCATTTGGATAGACGTATCGATAAAGAACTCATTTTCACGAGTATCGAAGCTGGCATAGTAACCGCGGTGCGTAAGCAGTACGGGGAAGATGTCGAGATTACAATCGAAATCGACCGCAAAACCGGCAGAATTACCGGTAAACGCGATGGCGAATCAATAAATGAAGAGATAGTCGAGCGTATCGGTGCGCAGAGCGCGAAGCAAGTTATCATCCAGAAGATTCGCGAGGCGGAGTGTAACTCGCTTTACGACGAGTATTATCCTAAAATCGGTCAGTTGTTGAGCGGCGAAGTTGTTAAAAACGAACGTGGTAATACCATCATATCGCTGCCGCATACTGGTGCGACAACACGCGGCGAGAAGGAGAAAATAGAAGCAATACTGTTGCGTTCAGAAAAAATTCCGGGTGAAGATTTTCGTATTAAAACGATGGTGCGGGCGTTGATTGTTGATGTTAAGAAAGACCCGTCACGTGTTAAAGTTATCGTGAGCCGGACACGTCCGCTTTTTGTGCAACGTTTGTTTGAACAGGAAATACCTGACATTGCGGATGGAGTTGTTGAGATAAAAGGTCTCGCCCGTGAAGCCGGTCATCGTACAAAAATCGCGGTTCACAGTACCGACACGCGAGTTGACCCAGTCGGGGCGTGTATTGGTGTCCGCGGTAGTCGAATCAAACATATCACGGAAGAAATCAATGAGCGAATTGATGTTATCCCTTGGGACAACGATTTGCAGGTTTTCATTCCGAATACGCTTAAACCGGCAGAAGTCGAAGAGGTTATCCTTTGTGCGATGCTTGGTCGCGCGTATGTTTTGGTGAAGCCCGACCAGCGGTCGCTTGCAATCGGGCGGCGGGGGCAGAATATCCGGCTTGCGTCGAAACTTTGCGGTTGGGATGTTGACATTATGACACGTGACGAGTTGGAAGCGATGCTTGAGAAGGCGGTTGCCAAATATACCGCAATTGACGGTGTTACTCCCGAGCTCGCTGACCGTCTCGTTGGTGAAGGTTTCTTGACTTACGAAGATTTGTCGGTTATTGAGCCAATTGACTTGATGCAGATGGGTGAGTTGACGGAAGAACAGCAGATTCACATTTCTGAACAAGCAGACGAACTGGCGGAGAAGGAAGCGGTAGAAGGAACCGGACGAGTTGTTAATTCGCCGCGTGACGAAGATGAGAACAGTAGTGGCAGCGGTGGTGAAGGTTGATGAGTATAATGATGTTGGGTGTTGATTGTTTTAGATTGTTCTCATTAAATTGAAAACATTGATGTAAAATCATAAATCTAAAATATGCTCAACTTTTTTAGATATATTATTATTTGTTGCGGTCACGTTTGTGATTGTGTTTTACGTTAATTCTCCGATTTGTTATGGAGAACAAAACTATGTAACATTATTTTTTAGACTTGTCGGCTAACTGTTATCAAAACCAAAACAGTAACAGCCGCATTAGAGAGAGTACCAGAAGTGGTTGAATCGACTATCCGTATCTATGCACTGGCAAAGCAACTCAACATTGAGACTAAAGTTCTCTTTGAACTCTGCAAAAAAGCAGATATCGAGGGGAAGTCTAATACGTTGGCGAGTTTGACTGAAGCCGAAGTGGCGAGGGTAAAGGAATTTATCAAGTCTTCGGCTGCGCCAAAAACGTCTGCTCCAACGTTGGTACAGCGTCCTGTACTCGGTCCGACTGGCGGTAAAGTACCGGTTCTGAAAACTCAGCAACCAGTGTCTAAGCCAGTCGCAAAAGATGATCTGCAATCGTCGAGAGGTTCGCAATCTGTGGCGAAAACTACCGCAGACTCGCCTAGTGAAATTTTGTCTGAACCAACATCCGCACCAGTTCAAGCGGTAATACCAAAACCGTCACCTGCTACTGATACGAAGCAACCGGTCAATATCAAACCTGCAACGCCGCCAGTTCAAAAACCGTTGACATTCATAAAATCTACACAGTCCGAGCGTCCATTATCGACAAAGGATAATCGTTCTGAAGTACGCGATGCCCATCAAAAAAAGCAAAAACAAAATCAAGAACGGGGTCAACATCAGGCATCATCTGATAATCGTTCGCAACAGCAATCAAATCCGCAACAACGTCGTTCGCCACTAGGTTCGTTCTTGAAAAAGGAAAGCGAAGGTGATAATCCACGACCACAGACAGGACCAATTCACACTGGTCTGTCAACGCCCGGTCATGCGGCGGCAGTTCGTCATGAGGACTATCGTGGTCCGATGCGTAACTTGCAAGAGAAACGCAAACCATCCGAAGGCGGTGCTGGTGAACGTTCTAATACGACGCAACAGCAACGACCAGTTAGCGGTTTGAAGTTAGCACCTATTCCGACGCAGCGGGATAATAAACGAAGTAAATCGAAAGAGCCAACACCACAAAAGCCGGATATGCGTTTGCCGAGTTCGTTGATAGCGGCGGCAAAACAGGGTCTCGGAACAACGATTGAAGCCCACATTCGCACAGTTGAGCAAAGTCAGAGCCAAGAGAGCGCCAAGCGTGTTGGTGACAAGGGTGTGAAGCGTCCTAAGAGCGAGACAGTTTCAGTTGCACCGGACGAGAACTCGCGTAAACGTCGGAAGAAACGTCGCGGTAGCGGCACTGTTGACCCAATTGAGGCGTTCGAAGCAACACAAACGAAGAAAAAGCCCGGCGTGCCGGGGCGGCGAGGACGTAGCGGCGAAGAACTCGACGATATGCCAATGTTGCCGCGTCGTCTTGTGCGGAAACCGAAAATTCGCGGTGTTGCAACCAGTACCGCAGCACCTAGAAAGAGTGACATCGTGATTCAGGTTCCATGTACAGTCAAAAATTTTGCGGTCGAGACAGGTTTGCCAGTCAGTGTTGTCATCAAGAAGTTATTGGAATTGAAAATGCTGATGACTATCAATTCGCAGCTTGACTTTGAATCTGCGAGTTTGTTGGCGGAGTCGTTTGACATTCGGATTTCGGTACGTGACGAGATTACTTTGGAAGATGATGCCGTTGTATCGTTGTTTGCCGAAGACGACCCGCCGGAATCGCTCCAGTCGCGTCCGCCAGTTGTTACATTTCTTGGTCACGTTGATCACGGCAAGACATCGTTACTCGACCACATTTTGAAGATAGACGTTGTTTCCGGCGAGAAGGGTGGAATCACGCAGCATATTCGCGCATATCGGATAACGGCACCGGATGGTCGTGACATAACATTTGTCGATACACCGGGTCACGAAGCGTTTACCGAAATGCGGGCGCGTGGTGCGAATGTCACCGACATCGCTGTATTGGTCGTCGCGGCGGACGATGGTGTGATGCCGCAAACGGAAGAAGCGATAAGTCACGCAAAGGCGGCGGGAGTGCCGATTGTTGTTGCATTAAACAAGATGGACTTGCCGGGTGCGAACCCCGATCGCGCAATTCAGGGACTTGCCCAGAACGAATTGATTCCAAGTGATTGGGGCGGCGACACGGAAATAGTTCGTTGTTCAGCATTGACGGGTGACGGCGTTGATACGTTACTTGACACGTTACTAATGATTGCGGACTTGCATGAGTTGAAAGCGAATCCTGACAGACCCGCGATTGGAACGGCACTGGAATCGTCAATGCGTTCAGGTGAAGGTGTTGTTTGTAAGATGCTCGTTCAAAGCGGTACTATCAGAACAGGCGACATCGTTTTATGCGGTACGGCTTACGGTCGTGTCAAAGCGATGTTTGATACGCTTGACCCAAAGAAAGTTATCGAAGAGGCAACTCCCGGTACACCGGTTAATTTGATTGGTCTTGATGTCGCGCCGAATGCTGGGAGCCGGTTCTGCGTGTTAGACGATATTTCCGTTGCACGCCGTATCGCGACGGAACGCCAGAACGTCGAACGACGCACTGATTTGGAACAGCGTCCAAGTGTTACGCTTGAAAACATTTTACAACGTATCAACGCAAATCAGACCGTTTCAACGCTCAACATAATTATTCGTGCGGATGTTCGCGGGTCGATTGAAGCGATTAAGAAGGAACTCGAAAAACTTGACCATTCCGAAGTGAAAATAAAAATTTTACAAGCGATGGTCGGTGGCATAACAGAAGCCGACGTTCAACTTGCGGATGCGTCGGAAGCAATTATTGTCGGTTTTAACGTTGTACCAGACGAAAGTGCGAGAGCATTGGCAGATGCTAAAAAGGTACAAATACGGCGTTACGACATCATCTACAACCTTGCGTCAGACATCAAGGCGGCGTTAGAAGGAATGTTGAAGCCGGAAGAAAAGGTGAAGGAACTCGGACGTGCGTTGGTACAACGGGTTTATTCCATAAGCCGACTTGGTAACATAGCAGGTTGCCGCGTTATGAGTGGTTCAATAGAACGTGACGCACGAGTTCGTGTTATACGTGAAAACCGTGTCATAGGCGAATATCCGCTGGAATCGCTAAAACGAGAAAAAGACGATGTCCGTGAGGTACGCGAGGGCTACGAATGCGGTATGAAACTACGCGGCTTCAACGATATGAAAGAGGGTGATGTTTTAGAGGCGTACAAAGTTGAAGAAATTGCGAGGACATTCGGGTAGAAAGTAACTATTTTGATTAATGGTATGCCGCACATTTTTTCAACAAACGAAATCAAGGCGGAGATTGCAGTTTTATGGAGAATATCTAACAAAATTTATCACATCAAAAAATCATTTCATCACAGGAGAAAATAAAATAATGTCTGGACATTCACACTGGGCTGGTATTAAGCATAAGAAGGCGTTGGTTGATGCCAAACGCGGTAAACTTTGGAGCAAGTTGTCGAAAGCGATAATTATTGCCGCGAAACTTGGCGGCGCTGACCCAGATAACAATATCCGTTTACGCGCGGCGATTGACGAAGCGCGTGCGTTGAGTATGCCAAAAGACAACATCTTGCGTGCTATCAAACGCGGCAGCGGCGGTGCAGACGGTGTTGATTACGATGAAGTTATCTACGAAGGTTACGGTGCGGGCGGTGTAGCAATTTTGGCGGAGGGGCTAACCGACAACCGTAATCGTACCGCGCCGGAGATAAAGAAAATTTTTGAAGTCGCGGGCGGTAAACTTGGTACAAGTGGTTGCGTGTCGTGGAACTTCGAAAAAAAAGGTGTGTTCCTGATACCGAAAACAGCAATACAGGAGGAGGCATTGTTAGAGTTGGTATTAGAAGCCAGTGCGGATGATGTTTCAGACGGAGTTGATAATTACGAGGTAACGTGTTCGCCGGAATCGTATGAAGCGGTTGCGAAGGCACTTGAAGCCGCGAAAATAGAAATTGAATCGTCAAGTCTGGGTCTGGTAGCGAAAGACACAGCAGACATAACTGACGTAGAAACGGCACAAAAAGTTATAAAATTAATGGAAGCCCTAGACGACCACGACGACATTCAACACGTATCGTCGAACTTCAATATAACGGATGAAGTTATGGAACAGTTGGAAGAATCTTAATGGTTATAAAAAATAGTTACGCAATTTTAATTTGAATCAATAGCGTAACTCTGTCGGCACGGAAATACGTTGCCGCATAAACGCAATCTCTTTGAAGGCGGTTAATCGTAGTCTCGTTATGGACGGAATATCGGTAGAAAACGAATGCGGGTGTGTAAAGCTTAGTGTGGGATTTTTATATTTTCCAACAGTAGTTCCATTGTTTTGAGTATATTGCGGCACAAATGACGGGTATCTTCTCTGCGCGTTGTTTTCTCCAACATGCCCCAGTCTGTTTCAAGCGTCTTCCTACAAGGTTTTTGCACGTCCCCTCCACAACTCCGCTCCCAATCGCACGTCCCTCAAATAACCGTTCACAATAATTCAACCGCTCTCGGTTGTTGCTCAAATACGTTTGCAATGACCGTATCGCGTCTTTCTGTTCCTCATCGAAAATATCGTTGGAATGTAAACGCAACAACAACCCGCTCACACCAGAAAAACCATTGCGCAACAACAGCATCCGCGTATCCTCAAACCACGTTTTACAACTCGCCTCGTCCTTGAACAACACGTTGCCGC
>JAITST010000424.1 GCA_031287585.1 Planctomycetaceae bacterium
ACATATTATCAACCCCACCGCTCGTTGCCGAATCGTCTTCACCGTCCTCATCACCGTTCGCTTCTTTGTCCGCCGCTTCGCTTATTGCTACCAGTTCTTCCGCAAACTCCTGCTTGCCCGTTGACACCACGTTAATTATCGCTTCGATTTCACTGTCACTGACATACGTTCCTTGTCCGCGTAACGCCTGACTTGTTCCCGGTCGCAGGAACAGCATATCACCGTTGCCCAACAACTTTTCCGCGCCGTTGTGGTCGAGAATAACCTGTGAATCCGAACGTGTCGCAACACCAAACGCGATACGCGCGGGCAAGTTTGACTTAATCAATCCCGTGATAACATCTACTGTCGGCTTTTGCGTTGCCAATACCAAATGAATACCAACCGCACGGCTTTTCTGCGCGAGACGTATGATATAATTTTCAACTTCCTTACCGCAGGTCATCATCATATCGTTCATCTCGTCGGCAATGATAACCAAGTACGGCATCCGTTTCGGAACCGCTTCCCATTGGTCAGTTGTTTGCGGCTTAATACGTTTGTATAGTTGGCTCTCCGTCAATTTGTTGTACTTCGAGATATGGTTCACGCCCGCCATCGAAAATAGTTGATACCGCTCCTCCATCTTGTCAACTGCCCAACCAAGAATCGCCTCCGCCTTCTTCATATCGGTCACGACCGGATGCATCAGGTGCGGTATCGTTTTGTATGGCGAAAGTTCAACCATTTTCGGGTCAATCATCAGCATCTTCACCTCGTCCGGTCGCCGCGTCATCAGAATCGAAACGATAATCGAATTGAGGCAAACACTCTTACCAGTTCCAGTTCGACCAGCGATAAGCAAGTGCGGCAACACAGCGAGGTCAATCGGCATCGCACCGCCTGCAACATCCATACCGAGATAAATCGGTATCGCCATTTTCGACGACACTTCCGACGACTGCGTCATCACGTCACGCAGACGAACCATCTGACGGTCAAGGTTCGGCAACTCGATTCCGACCGTGTTTTTACCCGGCAACGGCGCGACAATCCGCACGCTCGATACCTTCAACGCAATCGCGAGGTCGTCAGTCAATCCGAGAATTTTGTTCAGCCGTAACCCCTTTTCAAGTTGAATCTCAAACTGCGCGATAACGGGACCAGTCTGAATGTCAACAACCTTAACATTAAACCCGAAGTCGGCAAACGCGCGTTCAAGTTGGCGTGCCTGACGTTTGACCGTTTCGTCGTAGGCATCGTAATCGAACGGCGGCGCGGGCGTGAGAATATCAAGCGACGGTAAGGGCGGTAACGATGGGGCGGTTTGTGTTGGCGCGGAATTGTCTGACGTTTGGATATTAGTTTGGTTGTTCGGTTGTTGTTCGGTTTGCTGCGGAGTTGATAGCAACCAACTTAACAAACCGCCGCTACGACGTTGTTGCTGTGGTTCTGTACTAGACACCGTATTTACAGCGGCAGCATTTTCCGCAACCACCGCGACCGGCTCTTCGACAACATCGTCATCGTATGATTCTTCGTAACAATCATCGTCGGCTTCTTCCGTTTCGTACTCGTCGGAATCGTCGTATTCGTCTTCTTCGTAGTATTCGCTGTCAGTGTCTTCGGCGTACTCATCGTCAACCTCGCTGTCATCATAATCATCTTCGTATTCGTTTGACTCATCGTAATCATCGTTGTATTCGTCATCATATTCGTTCTCATCTTCGTAAACGTTTGAACGTTCATACGGAGGTTTTTCAGTTTTCGATTTGACGAGCGGTTTACGGTATTGTTGAAGATGCGGACGAATGGGTTTGGCGACGATAGTTTTTACGGGCGGCGCAACGGAAACGGTTTTCGGTTGTTCCGCCTTGACCGCGTTAGCCGTTCGGGGTTTGAAGCCGAGTAAGTTGTAGAAGAAAATACCGGTTTTCAGCAGCGTCGTGTCGCACGTCAAAATCATACCCGCAACAATCAAACTTGCGATAAAGATAATCGCGCCAATTGTTGCGACGTAAGATTTAACAACGTGGAGTGTGATAACACCAACGTAACCAGCTGGACCGATAGTTGTTCCGATATCGAACGGACGCAACATAGCGATTGTTGCCGCGATGCCGGTTGTCAGTGTTATAATGCCGACAGTTCGTAAGAAAAGTTGGTTATAAGGTTTCTCGCGAATCAACGCCACTGCTTGCAAAAAAATCGCCGTAACCGGAATAACCGATGCCACTCCAAGTCCGCTCAAAAGTATGAAAGCACACCACGCACCAGGTTTGCCAGCGAGATTCTGAATATAATCAGCAGACGGATATACAGCACTACGCGGCGGGTCTAACGGAGAAAATCCCATCACGCTAACAACACAGAAAGCACAAACCGCGAATAAAAACAGACCGCGTACCTTTTGCTGGAAACTCGTCATAAATCACCTATAATGTACGATTAGACATTGAATGCTTCCTTGCAAAATGTAAATTCGACGGGGTATCGTCCGTGCGCGGCAAGTAGAGAAGTGAAAAAGTTTTGGGCGGTATAAGTGGTAGAGGTTGAATAGATTTTGTAATCGGTTTATATGACTTAAATACCGTCGGTTTCAATTGACGTAATTTGTCAAAAAATTACAACGTCCCCATTGCTCACCCCTAGACGGTCTTGTAGTTTCGCGCAATAATATAACGGTTAAATTTTGTACGGTTGCGAATGGTGTTTTTTATGACTGCCGCGAATAATGTGTTACTCATATCCCACAGGAAAAAATTAAATGATAATTAAATATGAACTATACGACGGTAAACTGCGTTCGTGTGAAAGCGGCGATGCTACTGTTTTGATTTATGCTGACCCCAGTGAAGAGGAACGTAATTACCTGATTAAGGAACTGGCTCTTGACGAGCATACGTTGACCAGTGCGCTTGACCCCGATGAGTTGTCGCGTGTTGAGTTTGAACCGGAACACTTGGCGGTCATTTACAAACGTCCGAAAAGTTATACCGCTAACGACAACTTCCTGTTTCGTGTTTCGTCAACCGGTTTTTACTTGTTCAAGGACAAAGTTGTAATCGTACTTTGCGGCGATGCTCCGATTTTTGACCACTCAAAAAATCTCTCGCAAATAAATAGTCTCAGTGATTTGTTACTCAAACTTATGCAGCGTTCGATTGGACAGTTTAATGGACACATGAAGGCGATTAACCTTATCATCGACGAATTGGAAAAGAAACTTGTCGCGTCGATGGGTAATCGGCACTTGCTCAACTTGTTCAAGTTGGAACAAAGTATGGTCTATTATCTCAGTGCGATTACAACGAACGGTTCGTTAATCGAACGCTTACGAACGTCTGCGGGTAAGATTGGTTTTTCGACCGAGCAAGTTGAAGCGATTGAAGATTTGATTGTTGATAATACGCAATGTTACAAACAAGCGGAAATTATCTCGACAATTATGGCGGGAATGATGGACGCGCGGGCATCGGTTGTGAACAATAATCTGAGTATGTTGATGAAACACCTAACGATTCTGTCGCTGGTTTTTATGCCGCTGAATTTGATTGCAAGCGTAGGCGGGATGTCGGAATATACGATGTTTTCGGAATGTATTGGGTTACACGCAGGATTGGCGTACTTAATTTTTATGGCGGCAATGTGTTTCGCGGGATACTGTATGTACTGGTTGATGGCGAAAGCGGAATCGGAAGATTGAGTGAGAAGATTTTAGATTTATGATTTATGATTTTGTAAAAACAATCTAAAATCACATCTACCGGTAACAGTTGAAAATTGCGTTGCTTAATTACTACCTAATAGATGTTGATAAAGAATCTTTACTCTGTGCTAGCGCACGGGGTTATCAAGATTCAGCCCCCAAAACCGCATCCCTTTGAAGGTGTCTCACAATTTGTCCATATTTTTTATTTTTCACTCCCGATTGAAAGGAATCACGATGGACATTTACGATATCGTATTCTCAAAGTATGATCTCAAAACTCCTT
>JAITST010000500.1 GCA_031287585.1 Planctomycetaceae bacterium
ATTAACGTAACTGACATTGTTATTGTTTTGTTTTGTCATTTTAGTTTTCCAATATTGGGGGTTGTTCTAATGTACATATAGAATCCGACAGCAAAAACTGTTCGCGGATAATACAAACATTAAGAAAAAAAGTCAATCGCAAATTCGTCCCGCAATTGGACTTTCTTGATTAAAACGAAAAAAAAGAATATGTTATCAAGATATTCTTTAACCATTAAATAAAATAGAAAAACCGCACAAAACAAATAGTTTTACGACTGGCAGATTAGGCGAGATATTGAGAGTGCGGTGTTTATACCGAACACGATTGAAAATTGTTTGTGTCGCGATATAATTACCGGGATGTTTTTTGTTAAAATTAGGTTTTTATACGGATATTTTGTGCAATGATAAATTTTATGTCTGACGTTTTTTCAAATTAGGTTTTCTAACTTGTCACCACCCCCATTACAACATATCAATCGGGTCAACATCTACTATCCATTGTATTTCGTTTGGCGGTTTTGTTTCTGACATTATTTTTTTTATTTGTTGACGGGCTTGTTCCTGTTGTTTTGTTTGTAGTTGGATGTGGAAACGGTAGAATGTTCTTAACTTTGATAACGGGGCTGGGGCTGGTCCGCTTATTTTGTTGTTTTTTTCCATTGCGTTACGGAGTTGAACGGCGAATTGTTTTGCGAAGCCGAACGTTTTTATTTCGTCCGTTCCCCGAATCACGAAACGGAACATCGCCGAAAACGGCGGGTAGCCCAGCGTTTGACGCAAAGTTACTTCCTCGTTTACAAAACCTTTGTAATCGTGATTCGCCGCGTATGCTATCGCGGGATTGTTCGGTTGGAACGTCTGCACTATTACCTGTCCGCCTTTGTCGCCGCGTCCTGTTCTGCCCGCTACTTGCGTTATCAGGTGAAACGTTCGCTCGCTCGCGCGGAAGTCCGGCAAGTGCAACGCTGTGTCCGCGTTGATAACTCCCACCAACGTTACATTTGGGAAGTCGAGACCTTTCGCTATCATTTGCGTACCTAACAGAATTTTCACATTCCCTTCACGAAACGCTGTCAACGCCCGTTCGTGAGAACCGGGTGAACGCATTGTATCGGTATCCATCCGCAGAAACGGTATGTCGGGAAAACGCAGTTTGATTTCGTGTTCAAGACGCTGCGTACCGAATCCGCTATACCTCATTCCGGGCATCCCGCACTTCGGGCATTTGTCGGGCGACGGAATTTGATAATCGCAATAATGACAAACCGCGATTTCTCTTTCCCGATGATGCGTGAGCGCGACGTTGCAGTCGGGGCAATAGACAACTTCACCGCACGATTGACATTGAATCTGCGTATTGAAACCGCGCCGGTTGAGCAGCAGAATCACCTGACCGCCGTCGTCAATTGCCCTCTTAATCGCTTCGTGCAGTTTACGGTGAATCGCGCCGGACGACGTTTTTGTACCGATTTCGTTACGTAAATCTATCGTGTCAACAGCCGGTAAAACAAGGTTGCGGACACGGCGCGGCATCGACAGCAGCGTGTATTTACCGCGTTTGGCGTGATACCAACTTTCCAGTGACGGCGTTGCGCTGCCCAGTATCAACGGAACTTTCTCGTCACCCGCTCTGACACGGGCAACTGTTCGGGCGTGATAACGCGGGGCGGTTTCCTGTTTGAACGAACCCTCGTGTTCTTCGTCGATAACTATCAGTCCCAAATTCGGAACAGGCGCGAAAATCGCACTCCTCGCACCGACAACAACGTTCACATCACCGCTCACTATTCGCGTCCATTCGTGATGACGTTGTGCGTCGGAAAGATGCGAATGAAGGACGGCGACTTTACCGAAACGGTCGCGGAATCGGCTGACCGTTTGCGGCGTGAGACTGATTTCCGGCACAAGCACAATCGCCTGCCGCCCGCCGTGAACGACTTCGTCGATAGCGCGTATGTAAACTTCCGTCTTGCCCGAACCGGTGACACCGTGCAGGAGAAACGTTTCGTGACGGCGTGATTTGATTGCGGCGGCGATTTTATTGAGTGCGTTTTGTTGTTCGTGATTGAGTGTGTGACCTTGTAATGTCGGCGGCGGCGATTGGTCGGCGGTGTCCGTGTTACGGCGGCGAATTGTGCGGCGTGAAATTAAGCCGAGACGTAACAACGCCTGAATCGGCGCGGACGAACAATGAGCGGTCTTCTGCAATTCGACAGACGTGAGAGGTTCGGACGAATAACGTAAAGCGTCGAGAACTTGACGCTGTTTGTCGGTTAGAGATTCAATGAGTTCGGTGACTTTGGTGTCTGTATTGTTAGCCGCATTATTATCCGGTTCTGTTATGAAGAGAACGGTCGTGAGCCGTGTTCCTGCGTTACCGCGAACACCGGCAGGCAGTACAGATTCCAAAACCTGACCGAGCGGTGTGATATAGTAGTTAGCAATCCACTGAGCGAGTTTTAACATTGACGGCGACAATAACGGGTGCGGGTCAACGACACTGGTAATCGGTTTGAGTTTACGAATAACGGCACCGCCTCGCGAAAGTTCGACGCAATAAGCAAGCACCAGCCGATTCCCCGCGCCAAGCGGAACCATCACCCGCGTACCAACTTCAACCGCGTCGACAAGTTTATCCGGTATCGTGTAATCGAAACCGCCGTTAACACCGGTTGCGAACACGACTGTAGCCACAAGACGCGACGCGATGTCGTCGTCTTCCCATTGAGGCGGTGCATTTTCAAATAGTGATTTCTGCGGCATTTATTTTTGGTGTGGGGATTTGTCTATCGCGGCGCGGCAGGATTAACCGCGAAGAATGCAGTTATTTTAGATTTTAGATTTATGATTTTAGATTTTGTGTATTAGACTTGTTCGGTAACTTCAAAATAAATAAAGTTGACAACTTACACACAATAATTTTTGCCACGAATGCACGAATTATAACGAATTATTCGTATTTATTCGTGTATTCGTGGCAAAATAAATGGTTTCCGAACGAGTTTATTAAAACAAAATCTAAAATCTAAAATCATAAATCTAAAATAACTGCATTCTTCGCGGTGAAAAACTGTCCGCATTATACCAATAATGTCGAGCGGTGTGTAGGTCTTGTTTGGAAAATGTTTTTGAGTGTTGCCGCCCGCACTTGTTTTATTGGATTTTTATGTTAAACTGATTTACGCTGTTCTGAATATTAGTTACCCTTAACAGAATTACAGGTGAAAAAATAATGACAACTAAAAAAAATGATGTTAATGCGGACAAGTCAAGTAGCGTGCCGCCGGATAAATCGGATAAAGCCGAAGCGTCGCCGCCTGCCGCTCCTAGTTTTCTTACCGACTTTGACCGCTATCTTCTAGGTGAAGGTAATCACTGGCGCAGTTACGAAAAACTTGGCGCACACATTTGCGAAGTCGATGGCGTTAAGGGTGTCAACTTTATTGTTTGGGCTCCGAACGCTCAAGCGGTGAGTGTTGTCGGCGATTTCAACGGCTGGAATCCCGAAGTCAGCCCGATGTACAATCGTATCCCGTCTGGTTTCTGGGAACTGTTCGTTCCGGGAATCGGCGAGTGGGAAAAGTATAAGTATTGTATTCGTAGTTTTGAAGGTGTAATCGAAAAGTCCGACCCAGTCGGTTTCTACGCCGAGATGCCGCCGCATACCGCGTCGGTTGTTTATGACCTCGACAAGTACAAGTGGCAGGACGAGGCGTGGATGAAGAGCCGCGAACAATTCGACTGGATGAGCGACCCGATTTCGGTTTACGAAGTCCACCTTGGAAGTTGGCGGCGACCAGGTGACAAGCCGGACGGTTGGTTGACGTACAAAGATACCGCCCGCGAACTTGTCGCTTACGTTAAGGAGATGGGTTATACGCACGTTGAACTTATGCCGGTTGCCGAGCATCCGCTCTCGCAGAGTTGGGGGTATCAGGTCATCGGTTACTTCTCAATCACCGCGCGTTACGGTACTCCGGACGAGTTTATGTATCTGGTTGACTTGTGTCATCAGAACGGTATTGGTGTGATAGTAGATTGGGTGCCAGCTCATTTTCCGCGTGACGGGCATGGGCTGCGCAGATTTGACGGTACCGCGCTTTACGAACACGAAGATCCGCGTTTGGGCGAGCATCGCGATTGGGGTACGCTAATTTTCAACTACGGGCGTAACGAAGTACGTAACTTCCTGATTTCAAACGCGATTTTCCTGTTTGATAAGTATCACGTTGACGGTATCCGTGTTGACGCGGTTGCGTCGATGCTGTACCTTGATTACAGCCGTAGTGAGGGCGAGTGGATACCGAACGAGTTCGGCGGTCGTGAGAACATCAAAGCGATTGAGTTTCTCAAACTGATGAACGAGCAGGTTCACTTGCAGTTTCCGAACGTGCTAACGATTGCGGAAGAATCGACATCGTGGCCAGGTGTTTCGCGTCCGACTTACTGCGGCGGATTAGGGTTCTCAATGAAGTGGAATATGGGTTGGATGAACGACACGTTGCGTTATATGCGTCACGATCCCGTTCACCGAAAGTATCATCACGACGAGTTGACGTTCAGTTTGATATATGCGTTTCACGAAAATTTTGTGCTGCCGATTTCGCATGACGAAGTTGTTCACGGGAAAGGGGCGGTGATGCACCAGATGCCTGGCGACTTGTGGCAGAAGTTTGCGAACGCGCGGTTGTTGTACAGTTATATGTGGACGCATCCAGGTAAGAAACTGCTGTTTATGGGGAACGATTTCGGTCAATGGAACGAGTGGGACTTCGATGAAAGTTTGCAGTGGCACTTGTTGCAGTGGGAATCGCATCAGGGATTGAAACGTTGCGTCGCGGCATTGAATAAAATGTACGTTAACGAGCCGGCACTGCACGAGTACGATTTCGACGGACGCGGATTTGAGTGGATTGACTGCCGCAACTGGGAATTAAGCACGTTTGCGTATGTCCGTAAGGCAAGGAATTGGGAAGATTTTCTGTTGGTACTTTGCAACTTCACTCCGGTACCGCGAAGTATGCGGGTCGGAATTTTTAAGAAGGGATTGTATAAAGAGATTTTCTCAAGCGACAGTCCTGAATACGGCGGCAGCAATACTGGTAACGGTATAACAAACGGTGAAGGAATTTACGCGGAGGAGATACCGTCGCACGGTCATCCGTACTCGCTGAACTTGTATTTCCCGCCGCTGGCGGTGAGTGTGATAAAGCCGGTGAGGTGAATTGATGAAGGAAAGTAAAGTTTCCGAGTTGATTGACTACACGGTGCCGTTGACGCACGACAAATTTTTTTGTACGATGTTTAGTAAGTTTACGGATATCGCGAACGAATTTTTGCGTATTGTGTTGCCGCCGAAAGTTTTGGAAGTGCTGGACGTTGACGGCTTGACTGTCGAGACGGGTACTTTTCTCAACGAGGTATTTAAGGAATCGCGGGCTGATGTAGTTTACCGTGTGCCGGTGAGAAACAGTGAGAAATTGATTTGTATTTACACGTTTCTCGAACATAAGTCGTCAAACGACCCGGTAGCGGTACGTCAGGTTTTTAGTTATTCCGTGCAATTTGGTGACGCGGAAATAAAGGCGGCGAAGGATGACAACAGCGGTTCGGTGAACGCGGATTTCCGTTTGTCGCTGGTGATACTTATAATTATTCATCACGGTAGGTCGCGGTTTACTGGTGCAACGAATGTTTCGGAAGTTTATCATAAAATTGAGGGACTGGAAGAATATCTGCCGCAACAAAAAGCGATTTTGTTCGATTTGAATACGATACCGGAAGAGAATTTGCCGTTTGACGGAAAACGTGTACAACTTGGTTCGGTGTTGTGGTTAATGAAGAACATTTTCAAGATGAATATCGCCACTCGTTTTAACGTGGTATTGGAGCGGCTCAGACCGTATTCTGATATTCCACTGTATAGCGAGTTGATACAGGGGTTGTGGTATTACTTTTCAAGCCGGGCAAAGTACCAGAGAGATGGTGATGTTTGGAAGGTAAATGAAACAGTTAAAGACATTTTAGGAGAAAAAACAGTGTCAACAATACTTGAAAAAATTGGTGATAAGTTCAGAGTGGAGAGCGAGGCAAAATTGCTGATTAGATCGCTGACCCTACGTTTCGGCAGCCCTTCTGAATCGCTTACTAACAGAATCCGCGCGATTACAGATATAAGCGAAATAGATCGCTTATACGATATTGCGTTTTATTGCGAATCAATAGAGGCGTTTGAACATGAGGTAGAATTGCCGTAACGATATTTGGGAGAAAAGACAATGCAAGCAATGCTAGAAGAATATAAAGCTGATTTGATATCGCGAGGATTTTCTGAAATTATTATAAAAATTAAAGTAGAGAGTTTTTTAGAAAGTTATAAGAAAGGTTTCGTGAAAGGTGAAGTAAAAATCTTAATTAGAACGTTATTCCTATGTTTCGGGAGCCCTTCTGAATCGCTTATGAATAGGATATGTGCGATTGCAGATATAAGTAAACTCGAACGTTTATATGATATTGCGTTTTATTGCGAGTCAATGGATGATTTTGAACGAGCGATGGAATCACTGTAACGATAGTATTACACAAAAAATGACAAATAATTTTCGCATCCTGCCTGCAATTGATATTCGCGGCGGACAATGTGTCCGGTTGCGTCAGGGTGATTACGCGCAGGAAACGGTTTACGGCAAAGACCCTGCCGAGATGGCGAAACGTTGGTACAACGATGGTGCGAAATGTTTACACTTGGTTGACCTTGACGGTGCGAAGACTGGTAGGGCGGTGAACCGTGACGCGGTTGCGGCTATTGTTCGGGCGGTGCCGATTCCTTGCGAACTCGGCGGCGGAATCCGTGACGAAGCGGCTATACGCGACTATCTCGAACTCGGTATCGTGAACTTGATAATCGGTACACCCGCACTCAAACAGCCGGATTGGTTTGCCGCGATGGCTGAACAATTCCCCGACAAACTGATACTCGGCATCGACGCGAAAAACGGTATGGTAGCAACAGATGGTTGGCTCGATGTCAGCGAAGTCGCGGCGATAGAACTTGCGAAACGTTTTGAATCGTTACCGTTAGCGGGAATCGTTTACACCGACATAGCAACCGACGGAATGATGCAGGGACCGAACGTACCGGAAATGATAGCAATGAGCCGCAATATCCGCTTGCCGGTAATAGCGTCCGGCGGAGTAACGACAGCAGCCGACGTAAAAAAACTTTACGACGGCGGTCTATCGGGTTGCATCATAGGCAAAGCGTTGTACGAAGGAACAATCGTATTGAAAGAACTCGCGAGTTAGTCTGCTCACTAAATTTCCATCGCGGTGTTACCGCAATCCCGCACTCAAACGGAATGCGATGATGCCGCGAATTACGAGTTACTTCCGTCCATCCCAGTCCAAATATCAAAAATTTTTTAACGATGTTGATGTGTTATAACATATCATCCCTCTCACTCAGGAAAATAAAATTATGTGTGGAATAGTTGGTTGTGTTGGTCAAGCGTCACCTGTTGATTTCCTTCTTCGCGGTTTACGGCGGTTGGAATATCGCGGGTACGACAGTGCCGGTATCGCGGTGAATGACGAGTTGAAAATAGAAATCGCCAAAACTCCCGGACGAATTAGCGTGTTGCAGGAGTTGGTGAGCAGTACAAACTTCGGCGGCAGCAGTTGCGGAATCGGTCACACCCGCTGGGCAACACACGGCGCACCGACACACGAAAACGCTCACCCTCATTTGAGTGCGAACGGTTCAGTCGCGGTCGTTCATAACGGCGTAATCGAAAACTACCAAATCTTACGCGACCGGCTCATCAAACGCGGTGTCACGTTCAACTCACAAACCGACTCCGAAGCCATTGCTCATCTCATCGAGTATGAACTACCTCGTGACCTCACGCTGGAGAAAGTTTTGTCGGAAAACTATATGCCGCTCGTTGATGCCGTTCGCCGCGTACTCGTACAACTTCGCGGTACTTACGGACTCGTCGTTCTGTTCCGCGATTACCACGATTTGTTAATCGGGGCGCGTCTCGGCAGCCCGCTAGTTGTAGGCATAAGCGGCGACGCACATTTCATCGCGAGCGATGTTGCGCCGCTCGCTGGTTACGCGGAAAAAATAGTTTACCTCTCCGATAAAGACATTGTCGTCTTAACGCCGTGCAAACAAATCATCTTACATAGTGACGAAGGTGAAGTTGAACGTTCACCAGAAGTGCTGGACATTCGACCGGGCGACACAGAACGCGGTGAATTTGCGCACCACATGCTCAAAGAAATTTTCGAGCAACCGGAAACTATCCGTGCGGCGTTACGCGGACGGCTTGACCACGATTCGGCGACGGCGAAGTTCGGAGGACTAAATTTGTCGCCGGAGCAGATGCGGCGCATACAACGTATAATGATGACAGCGTGCGGAACAAGTTGGCATGCGTCGTTGGTTGCCGAACACCAAATCGAATCGCTCGCGCGGATTCCGGTTGAAGTCGAATACGCGAGTGAACTCCGTTACCGCAATCCGCCAATTGACGACGCAACGTTATTGTTCGCGATAACGCAAAGCGGCGAGACTGCCGACACGTTAGCGGCGATGCGTGAGATGCAGCGGCGTGGTTTCCCAACACTCGCGATATGTAACGTTGTCGGCAGTACAATCGCACGCGAGGCGGACGGCGGAATCTTCCTGCATGCGGGAATCGAAGTCGGAGTTGCGTCAACGAAAGCGTTCACGTCGCAGTGTACAGTTATGGCGTTGCTCGCGCTGTACTTTGGTCGTCTGCGTCACCTGAGTTACGAAATGGGCAAAAGCATCATCAATGAGTTAGAACAGTTGCCAACGCAAATTGAAGATGCGTTGAGTACAAGCGACAGTATCCGCCAAGTCGCGGAAAAATACGCCGACTGTACAAACTTCCTATATCTGGGGCGGCAATACAACTTCCCGACTGCACTCGAAGGAGCGTTGAAACTCAAAGAGATAAGTTACATCCACGCGGAGGGCTATCCGGCGGCGGAGATGAAACACGGTCCCATCGCACTCGTTGACAAGCAAACACCGAGCGTGTTCATAGTACCGAAACATTCGGTGCAGGAGAAAACGTTGTCGAACATACAAGAGGTAAAGGCACGCGGCGGACCGGTGATAGCGTTGTGTTGCAAGGGCGACAAGCGAGTGCTGGAAATGGCGGACGATTGTATTGAATTGCCGGAGGTCGCGGGTTACTTGCAACCGATAGTGTATAGCGTGCCGTTACAACTATTCGCCTACCATATCGCGGTACAAAGGGGTTGTGACGTTGACAAACCAAGAAACTTGGCGAAGAGTGTAACGGTGGAATAACGGTGTAGAAGAATGACAAACAACGAAAATAAAATTTACACGAGGAGCGGCGATAAGGGTGAGACCTCAATCATTGGCGGAGTCCGTGTAGCGAAAGACGACATCCGTATTCACGTAATAGGCGACATTGACGAACTGTCGTCGGCAATCGGACTAGCACGAGCCGAGCAACTATTGTCAAGCCGTGACACATTGTTGCGAAAAGTTCAAACAGAACTGATAAAAATAGGTACAGAATTAGCCGCTGCCGACTCGTACAAAATCATAAGCAATCGCATTGACGCAGAGTCGATAAAAAAATTAGAACAAGAAATAGATAATCTGGAAGCAAACCTGCCGCTGCTGCAATGCTTCATACTACCGGGCGGCAAACGAAGCGCAGCCGCCCTGCATCTAGCAAGGACAATCTGCCGCCGAGCTGAACGCAACGCAGTAACGCTATCAAAAACCGGAACAAAAGTGTCCGAACAAATTCTGACATACCTAAACCGGCTATCTGACCTACTATTCACAATGGCACGATGTGAAGAAGTTGGGTAGCGGTATAATCCCATTTACCCCAGCATCATCACACATACCTCACATTCACCAATCGTCCTGCTTTTTCAAGTTTGTCAACCAGCAGCGGGATTAGGATTTTTCTTGACAGCACGCCTCGTTGTCTGAATGAGATGTCTTCGTTTGCGTTGTTTGTTGCACAGCCCACTATGAAATTTATTCTGTCCGCAACATTCAGCAACAGCCGCAGTTCTGTCACGCCGCTGTCTTCGTTCAGTTTTGAAACGTCTTCTTCCAAAATATTATAAACCTGATTCAACGTTACCGCTCCTTCTGTCACCAAGTTTATACCGCGTATTCCGTAACGCGGCGGCGCGATCGCACTCATCGGTTCGTCTTCCATTTCTAACGGAACATTCAGAAACTTCGATACCAACTTTGCTGTCGTGCCGCCGCAAACTATTTTCAGTCCGTTCATCTGAACGAAGTTACGAACTATGTCCATATCGTGTTCGCGATCCATCGGCGGTCCCGTGAAGATGTTCACCGTTTGCCCGACACGGCAATGCGCAAGCACCACCGAGCAATCGTCGCCCACTACCGTATGAACGTGTTTCGCTGCCGCGCGATGAACATTGTCCGGCGTGTAAGGCGTGAACTTGTTCGCTGCACTAACTACACGCGGTATCGCTTTAGAATTTTTTTCGTGTAAACCTTTCCACCGGAAAACCGCTTCCGCGTGAACCTTCTCCGGTATCATCGAAAACTTTAACCGCGACGCAATGGTGTCGTTGACAAACCGAATCACACCATCCGTCGTCCACTCACTCGCCGCGCCGTAACCGATTCCCGCCTGCGTGATTCCGTCGCTCATCAACATAACCCCTTCGTCGGTTGTCAACTGACAATTACTTTCCAACGCAAGTCCGCCGGGTAACGAAAACGGTCGGTTAGCGAGAGCGTTCGCACCGTGCCGACTCAACAAAATCGGCGGCGGCGCGTCGTAAGAAAGAATCGTCGCGTTACCGTCAGGACGTATCCGCGCAGCACTAAACGCGGCGAACGGCTTCTTCGGGTCACGTGCTTTTTGCATCGTTGACGCGACTGCCATAAAAGTTTTGCGAAACGACAACCCCTGTTCAATCGACTCAAAAATCCGGGCAACACACATCTGGGCGGCAATATGAGCGCGAATCCCGCTGCCAATCCCGTCTGCGCAAACAAGTATCGTACCGTAGTTAGAACGCCGGCTATCAATAACGTCACCGCATGGCATACCGGTACGCTTTGAACTCTGAACTGTTTCAATTTCAACGTGAAGGTAATCACTCATTAACCAAAACCTCACTGTTCATACAACAAAACTCCTTCCGTCGCAACCTTTCTTTCCAATGACAACAAACCCGCTCTGTCATCAAAACGGCTCTGGTAATTGGCTAGCACGTCGATAGATACACGCAAGTTTTTGCGGATCAGGATGCGATGAATTGTTTGCATCGCGATTATCGGTTTGAGCGGTGAACCGTCTTTGAGTACCACGTAAAAATCGTAGTCGCTGTCTTTGTGCGGATTTCCGTAGGCGTATGAACCAAACAGATAAATCTTCGCACAATCAACACCATTTACGATGGCTTCTGCGATTTCAAGGATTTCGCCGTTAGCACGCGACTCACCCATTGTCATTCCTCCGCCGTTGTTAAAATAACACTCACCGCCAGCAATCCCGTTGGTTTCAGCCAACGGGAGGTGTACGTCTCCCCTCGATGAGAGGAGACTGAAAAAAAACACTACTTAACCGAATCCAGCAACACCCAGCGTTTTTCGCTCGCCGCAATCAATGCCGCTTCCAGTATGCGCGCTGTTTGGTAGCCCTCGTTGAAGTCCGGCAACGGTACTGTTGGTTCCTTGCCGTTGAGAACTTGTAGTATGTCATACGCCATACTTGTGAATCCGTGTTCGTAACCGATGAGGTGCGCGTCAGGCCAATAGTTTGCGACGTATGGATGGTCGCCGCCGTGCGTACACATAATCGTTGTCCAACCCTGATACGCTCTCGGTTGTGTCGCGTCGTAATACTCAAGCGTGTTCATCCGCTCGAAATTAAACTTGACCGAACCCTTCGTACCGTTGATTTCAAAGCCGTTCGCGTTTTGATTTCCGGTCGCCTGACGTGCGGCTTCATACGTTCCCATCGCACCGTTATTGTACCGGACAATAAACGAAACCGCGTCGTCAACTGTCACGTCGCCGAACTGTTCCGCACCGCCGCCCGCTTTCGCGTAACGCATCTGCTCGTCCGATAACTGAATACCGCCGCCGCTGTCTTGCTCAATGATACGGCGTTTCTTAACAAAGGTTGTCGCCATCGCACCGCAGATTTCTTCAACTTCCAAACCGCTGACGAATCGTGTCATATCAACAATGTGAGCGTTGAGGTCGCCGTGCGCGCCGCTGCCCGCCGACTCCTTCTTAAAACGCCACGCCATCGGCACCGAATCGTCCGCCCAGTCCTGCAAGTACGATGCGCGGATGTGTCTGATTTCGCCAAGTTTACCTGACTTAACCATCTGATGGGCGAGTGCAACCGCGGGAGTACGCCGGTAGCAGAACCAGACGAATGTCGGCACTTTGGCTCTTGCGGCGGCTTCTGCCATCTCACGCGCTTCGTCAAGCGTACTGGCAATCGGTTTCTCGCACGCACACGGTTTACCAGCGGCAACAGCGGCTTTCGCGGGCGGTGCGTGCATAAAGTTCGGGGTAACGATGTCAACAAGTCCGATTTCGGGCGACTTGATAAGTGTTTCCCAATTGTCGGAGGTATGCAACCATCCCCAAGTTTTCGCAAACTCCGGTGTCGGTTCGCCTTTCATACCATAAACGGTATGCAAAACCGATTGCAATTCCGGTTTGAAAAACCGATTAACTTGTCCCCAAGCGTTCGAGTGAGAACGCCCCATAAAGCCCTGACCAATGAGAGCTACGTTAATTGTCTTTGCCATAATAATTTTCTGTGGGTAAAAGGGTGAAATAAAAATCTGACGGCAACAAAACGTACCGTCATCAAAGTAGTTACGTTAGTATAACAAGGATACACGGCAATTGCTATACCCCTGCGGAAAATTTTTTGCCGCGAAAGTTTGCCGCTACACAAGTATCAAATAAATAAAAAATACAATCGCAACCGCGAACAAAATACAGAGCGGTAACTGGAAATACGGCAGTTTGGAATCGGTGTCGAATGTGTTTGTTGTTATGTCATACGAAATTACTGCTGGAACATTGTTTTCAAAAATTATTGCGTCTTTAAGGTTATCGGGATTGATGAAAGCCGTAACAGATTGCCCGACCATTTCTTGCAGAAGCATTTTTTCCGATGTCAATTCTAGCGTCTCGCTATACTCGTCAAAAAGTTTAACTTTAATTTGGTTTGCTGCTATATTGCGTAGAATCCCGCGAACGGCAACGCCTTGTTCTAACAAACGAATTATTTTTCCTGCGGCAGACCAAACGTAAATGGTAAGTAATGTACTGATAAACGCAAAAAAAAGAAAAATCAAATTCGCCGCTATGTTCTCGTCAGAAGATAACGCATCACACATTGCAAAAATAACCCATAGAAGAGCCAAAACCAATCCCAGCATTGACAGCCAAGTGAAACGGATACGTCTTCGGGCGGCGGCAGTCAACGTTCTTGGCGGCATTTCAAATTTTGAGGGAAATTGATTTATACCGTTTTTTACCGTTTCGCCGGACAACAGTGATTGATAAATTTTGTCATTTTTTTGCCGATTAAAACGTTTAAGTTTTCGCCACAGAACAAAAGCAACTGGCATTAAAACCCAAGCGAGTACGACACCAAACCACGAAATTTCGTGTTCTGGTTCGACTCCCAAACTACGGATATACTCGTGAGTGAGTTTTACAATCAATAAGCCAACAGAAAATGCTGCCGTACTATAGAAAACAATTAAACCTAACAAGTTGATGGCTTCAGATACAGGACTGTATTGAGCAACCACTAATTTTTTGCGTTCTTTTTCCTGCAACGAAAGGAGTGACTCGGTATTGATTTGAAACGGTTTCAAGAGTTCGAGCAGTTTGTTTAGGAACGGCAGAATGCGTGTACACTCCTGATCCGGCAACCAGCGCATAATGACAAGCGAAACGTCACCGGTTTCGATAACAATCTGATTTTTCCGGTCGTTGTACCGAACGGAGTGAACATCCGCCCAAGCAACAAAACGCGGCGTACTTTTACCGAAACGATGATAGATGCCGCGTAATGTAATTACCCAGCGACCAAGATGACCGTTTGAACACCTGCGGTATGATCCGAGAAGTTGTACACTGCCTGCAATCAATGGAATCGCAACCATAAAACAAAACGCCAGTCCAAGTATTAAACAGGTCGCCAACACTGTTGCGCTGGTTTGCGAATTACTCAAATCGTAGATGAACGAGAGTACAACTCCAATGATGCCAAGCATACCGAATGAAAGCCCCGCTGCGAGCGTCTGCTGAAACCAACGCCGTTGCTTTTTCAGAAACGACTCAACTGTCTCATCGGGTTTGTTACCGACGTTGTGATAACGGCGTTTGATAAAAAGTGCATTGGACATGCGGATTTCCTTGCAGGGCTTTTGTTTCTCGCGCGGCGTGCCTGTTATCTACTCATATTTTGCCGCGTTAAACTGGTGAATGTTTTGATACGTCATCTTACCGAACAAACATCACTTAGGTAAATCCGGTTTTGCTGTCTGTACAATAAAGCAATCGGTGACTTCTTTGGGTATCTTTGTTGGGCGTTTTGTTGTTAGGTTTACGAACGCCCAGCAGGTTTCCGCGATTGCTACTATTGTTTTGTCACTCGGTCTTACAAATCGGTAACAACGTGTTGAGCGGACAGTTTTCCAGTCTGAAACCCACGTCTGAACAATAAGTTGCTCGCCTAAAAACGCCGGTGCGAGGTATTCAATCGTATGCTTTCGCGCGTACCACGCGGAACCGAAGTCGAGATAACGCTGTGTTTCCCAACCGTTTGCCGTAGAATGGGCGACCGCCGCGTCTTGCATCCACCGGATATAACAAACATTATTCGCGTGTTCCATTTCGTCAATGTCGTCCGCCGAAACGATGACGGGCATATCAAAATATGGTATAGCCATTTTGAGTTTTTAGTCGTTAGTTATTAGTGTTAGTTTCGTTGCGCACTGATGCACAATTCATTCCGGTAAAATATCTATTACCGAAATTTCCGGCGGACACATAAATCGTATGCGCGGTGCCCAACCGCGTTCTATGCCGCTGCCGCGAGTTATTAGTAACCATTTGTTATCGCCGATTGTATAGAAACCGGATTTCCCCCATTCCGGCGGTAATTTTGTTTCGCTTGTCGCAAATATACGCTCGAAAAAAGACCGAATGAAAGACGGCAGGTTGACTTGTCCGCCGTGCGTGTGTCCGGCTAACATTAAGTCCGGCGAATCTTTAAGATTTTCAGAATTGACAACCATAAACGCGGGCGAGTGACCAACCATAATGTGGTAGTTATCGCTTGGAGGACATTTTTTATTGTATTTTCCATAAGCGAATGAGTTCACCATTTCAAGCAAGGAAAGGTCAATCGTTCCGAAATCTTCCGACGAATCTTTGCCAATGTCTTTCAAAACTTTTGTATTTATAAAAATTTTTATTCCGGTTCCATTAAATATATTTTCGTCCGCGCCGGGCGAAGAAGTACCTTCATCCGGTTTAATCGGGTCAACATTTCCCCAGACTGCGTACATACCGAGCGGAGCGTGAAGGTTACTGCTTTGCAACAACGCGCGGAAACGTTTGCCGAGTTCCTCCATTTCGCCGGGTAAACCGCCCATATAAAGTTGCAAGTAGTCGCCGCCGAAAATGATTAAATGAGGTTTTTGTTCCATCATTATCCGCAGCGTATCGTGTTCGTACTGACCAATGTTGTCTGTTTGAATGTCAGCGACGAAAACAATACGTAACGGTCTTTTAATCTTCGGTGAATGTATCACATAATTTTCGACTTGTAACGCATACGGCTCGTAAATCATTGAGTAAAAACCGAGTGTAAACGCGACAATGCCGAAAAACGCTGGTATCAACGCCAACAAAATCCGTTTACGAATTACCAATATAGCCGCACACGCAATCAGGAAAATCGCCCCGTGCCAACATACACCGTGACAGATACACTGCCCCATATTACTGTTGAAAATTTTCGCGAAAAGTCCGGCAGCAAGCAACCCGACAACACCGCACCCAATCGGCGCAAGCACTGCCCACAGCCGCGATTTTTTTAGCGGAAGCACCCACAGCAGCCAGAGTAAACCAAAGACAACCGCAAGCATCATAAGGTCATACGGAATAGTTCCCATAGTATCAGTGTAATTAGTATGCTGTTTGGTAAACGTTCACGGATAGTTTTTTAACCACGAAGAAAGAAAAGAATTTTAGATTCATGATTTTAGATTGTTTTTAGTATAAACATTCCCGTCGGCGACGATGTTCGTACATTAAATCTAAAATCTAAAATAATAACCATCCTTCTGTATTCTTCGTGCTTTCGTGTCTTCGTGGTCAATCTTACTACGTCTGTGAACGGTTACGATTATTAAACCTTTCCCACGATCCCCATCTGGTCGTAGATTGTCGCCAGAAGTTGTTCAAATCGAACCGGTTTTTCGAGGATAACGTTCGCCTTTATCCACGCCCGTTCGGATTCTGATTCGAGCGAAAATTCCACACTCTTTTCGCTGTTTGCCGAATTAAGCAGTACAACCGGAATGTTGGGTGACTTCTTCTTAATCTGGTAACAAATAGTAAAACCGCTATCGGAGTTTTCCAACATCAGGTTGACAACTGCTATGTCAAATGCGTCCCGTTCAAGAACGCTCTTCGCCGCCTCTTCGCTCGCCGCTTCGATAACTTCAAAAGCGTTCGATTTCAGTAGCGAGGTAAACTCGGTGCGGAAATCGGGGTCGTCGTCAACAAATAAAACTTTAAACAATCGTTGCGTCATAATTCTTTCCTCGTGAAGTATGGTAAGGGTAAAATGGCAGACAAGCCGTGCCGACAACGCAGTCGGCTCACGAATAAACAGGATACACTGTTTTAACCCAATTTGCAATAGGCACGGAAAATAAATTCTATTCCATTTTTTGTGAGAGAGCCCCAATTATACTTGTCATGTTTGAAAATCGTTCCCAACCGCGATGTTGCCGCGAGTAAACTAATTTTATAACCGTCCACGAATATTTTCCTTCGCCATGAAAGAGCAATGCGAATTGACACCGTCTCCGTCGGTTGAAACCGACGGCAATGTTATTCATTCATTGCCGTCGGCTTCAGCCATCTGGACGGTGCTTACAATCCGCTCTATCGGATTACTCTTCCGTCAATCGTTGCGATATTCTCTGTTGTTGCCTTATTCACAGAAGCGGCGATTCCGTTTATGACTCTGATTGTTTTCCCTAGTTTTGTATGCTTGTTGCTATACGGTAAAACTACGAACAGTTCGTATTCACCGTCTGGAATGTCTGATAAATCCAGTTTTGCTTTTGCTGCCCAACATTTTGTTTTGTTGAATGTTGATTTTACCGCGTCAAAGAAGTCAACCAACGGTTGCCGCCTTCCTGCTTTAGCATCCGTCAGATAATAACTCGTCCAAATTTTTTCTGTCTTAACACGATTGAAAATTGTTTGTGTCGCGATGTAATAGTAACCCGAAATGTTGATTATTGAACATCAAAAACGTATCGGGGGATGCTTGTCGTCAAGAAACAACGCAAATCCTTACCCCGTAGGGGTTAAACATGCCAGTGTTTATTAACATAGCCCCCGTGCGACAGCACGGGGTAGGTACACAAAAAA
>JAITST010000525.1 GCA_031287585.1 Planctomycetaceae bacterium
AAAATACAGATGTTTGACGCATTTCTACAACTCGCCTGCTGTATGATCTGCACAAGGAAGTTATAAAACTAGTTCTAATGAATAAACGGAATAAGTGCAAATACAAATTTCAGATTCTATCCTTTCCTACCCTTACCTATCTGTGAGTTCTTTTTATTTCACAGTTAGGTAAGGATAGTTAAGGGTAGGTTTTTCATAGACTTTCTTTGTGCCTCCGTGCCTTGGTGTGAAATAAACTATAGCGTGAACGGTTACAAATTATTCTGTCCATCCAATCAACTATGGCTACTCCTAAAATTGAAGAGATACTTGGATTCAATACCGCGAAGGGCAAGGACTCCGAATCGGTAACACGGCGGTTTTATGTTACTGCCGATACGCCGGAAACGGCGAAGATTGTCTTTGAGAATTTCGCTGCTGGTCTTTTTGTCCCGAACGGATTAGAACTCAGCAATGTTGATTTAGACGAAGAGAAGAACGGCAACGGCGTGTATTTCGGTACAATCACGTTCTCTTCGCCGAATCAGAAAATCAAAAGCAAAATCAGCAATGATTTATTTGAGGTCTATGGCGAAAAAATGTCAGAGGGGCAGCGAACGGTGCATCGCCACGCAATTACGGCGGACTCAACGTTTTCTGAAACTTCCGCGTATTCCGTAGTAAAATTCTTAAACGAATTGCACCACATCACTGGTTATATTATAATGTCGGGACGGGGAAGAGCGGTTTCAAAAGATTAGCCGAACCGCTTGCGGTTGGCGCATAATATCATGCAAACGAACAAGGAATTTCTCGATGCTATCGGCATCAGACCGGAAGATGACTTTTTGGCAATCGCGGTACGTCGTGCGGCGGCTTGGCAACTTGGCAAATCGGTTGTTGATCTGGAATTGACTACCGTTGGCGAACCGGATTTCGTTTTGCCATGGGATGGTAAACAATTTGGCTATTTATTGGAGAAGGAGTTATCGATTACTATTCCGTTTGGAGATGCCAAATTTCAAAAAACGTCACTATCGATCCCGCACGACTGGTTTCGCGGACCGGCGATCAAGATGCCAATGGATCAATGGACGAAAATTGCCATTGAGCAATTTCTACAACCAGTGCGAGAGAAAATTGTCCGTCCCGAACATTGGACACCGCTGGAACCGGAAGAACAAGAAAAAAACGAAACATTCAGAGAAAAGGTCTGTTTTATGTTTTACTCGGTTCTTTTTTTCTTCTTTCCGTTGACGCTTGTTATTTTATCGATTCCAGGTCTGTTTTTGAAGGATTGGGCAAACAATATTTCTAAACCTTGCCTGTTCTTGTTGGTTTTATACCCTTGCATTATTTATCTGTACTTTTATTGCTCGGCTTGTTTCTTTGGCAATAAAAAGACTTCATGTAAAAATGGAGATGCGGCAGAACTTCCATTCTCACAACTTCTTGGCACATTAACGTTTCACAATACGCAACTTCAATTCGGCGATGACGAAATGGTGCAGGGGAATCTCGAAATTTTACCCGGCGATTATCGGTTCTTTCTTATTCGTCCGACAAAGGAAAGCAGCCCGTTTTATGCCGTGCTGACAACGGATTCGGAGCCGCCCTGTTTCGAGGAACTTATGGATATGTCCCTCAACGCTCTGGACAACAAATTGCCTGAAAACGTACAAAAATTAGAAATCGTTATCGACAGCGGCTTGATAGCTATAAGTGAATTAGCCGAACCGTTTACAGCCAGTATCACAGAATCGAAATGGATACCAGGACAGTCACGTCAAACCGTTGCTCTAATTCGTCAGCGTCCCGATGGAACGGTTTGCGGCTTGAAACTATACCCGTCTTATGGCGATGGCGATTATCGAATTTTTGTGCGCCGCACACCGAAATCCTGTATGATCGCAATCGAATTGACCGCTCCAGACGAAGACGACCAACCTGTTTAGCCGAATGTCATAGACATCGACGAAATGTTTTTGAAAGGCATTGTTTCGTTCATGAACTCTGGACACGTCTCTGACGTACATTCCCGATCAATACTTTCAACCGCTCGTCAATGTTGAAGACTTTTCTTATGCCGTCAATGGTCAAGCCAGTTCGCTGCTGACCAATTTCATCGCACACCGGTTGGCGCTGCGGAAAGATTTGTTTCCCGCGTCTGCCAAGAAGTTTCAAAGTGCTTTCAATCGTATCAATGCTGTTATTGACGAGCAAACTTTTCGAGGAACGCAAGCGGAGGACTTTTCGTATTGCTTTGCAACACCGCCGCACAATGACTATGTTCCCGCGAATAACATCACCGGCGGTCTCCAGCCGCCACCGCCGCTGTGGGAACAGTTTCCCAACGCAATCGGCACCGGCTGTTTCAACGGCTGGTATCAGTCTCAATATCACACTCTGTCAACACCAATGCCGGACAGTAACGGCGATCCTATCCCTGACCATTGGTTTTAGGTTGCACCATAATTTTTTGTAACCGTTCCCGCTATGGTTTATTTCACACCAAGGCACGGAGGCACAAAGAAAGTTTATTTATTCAGTAGTAAAAAAATGGTATTGTTGTTTTGTGATCTCCTTCGTGCCTTGGTGTGAAAATAAAATGATGATACCGTGAACGCTTACCATCATGTACTGTCTTCACGCTCAACGTACCGGACGAAAACGTCCCAACGGATACAGTGAGGAAATCACTTGTCCGCATTCCCGAACCAACTCTGCGTCAGAGTGTTCGCCGCGCTGTCCGTTCTTTGCAACCGACCCCGCCAAAGAACTTGAAGATTACTATCGGCGGATTGAAGAAGCCCAGTTGGCGCGCCAACCGAAATGTTTTTTGGAAATAAAGACTCCTTCTCCACATTTTTGGGGAATAGATATTCTCAATCAATCATCTTCGGGACGTTTCAAAACTCTTGGACAGACGTAGCACTTTTATATTTATAACATTTGGCAACAATACTGAAGTATGGTGCGTCATCTTGATCCAATAATTCATAACAAGTATAACCGTGATCACTTGGAATTTTTTCATATTCTGCCTGTAACGCACGCACTAGAAATTCAGAATTACTATCTGCAATTCGCATACAAGTCGGATTAGAAAACGACATAAAACAATAAGCGATAGTTTCATAAAAGGAAATATACATATTTTTCCCATTCCAAGTGTTAATGGAAATATTCAATATTTGCTGTTTAGGCAAATATGAATGACAAATTAATTCAGAATCTGCAAGATCAAGAATAATATTCATGAAAACGTTGGTGTTATTGTATCACTTCCACGAAGTGCATATTGGGAATTTAGTTTTTAAGCCGATAAAAAGCAAGCACTATGCCGCGACATCGTCGGCATTATTTCCGTAATGTTATCATTTTCATGGCAAAGTGTAAGGTAGTAAAGTGCAACACAAAAGAGTTCGGTTGGCGCGCCAACCGGAAATTATTTTAGACGGGATTCACGGGACTGTTGATAGAATGCAATACCTTTTTATAAAAACATCATCCCGTTCATCCTGTCAATCCAGTCGAAAAATGTATTTGTCTTAACGCCCAACGTACCGGACAAAAATCGGATGGAGTTGCCTTCGGATGTGATGAATGCGTTGACGATTTGGACGGGCAAGCCCGCCGGTGTTTCGACCACTCTGGCAGGTTCTTATTCGCTCAACTATTCCACGCCGATGCTGGCGGTGCTGAATGCTCATACGGACTGGCCTACGCGGGGCTTTTGGGTTCGCAATAAAACCAAAAACGATCTGCGTTATGTCGATTACCGAAACGGCAATACGCTCTATACCAAAATCGTCGATTGGGGTTTCCTTGCCTTCAAGAACGCAACAGTTGAGTTGACGCGGGGAATGCGGATTGACAATGCCGCAACAAATCCGGGTATTCATACTACAGATAATTCTTTATTATTGAGGACTTGCTTTTTGTTATTTCATCGCGTTTTCCTGAAAACAAAATTTTTCCACCATAATTTCCGCTACCGGGTCCAAATTCGATAATATAGGAACAAAAACCAAGAGCAAAAGGATTATGTTCGGCAAATATAACAGTCGCTCCATTTTTGACAAGTGAATAAAGCACATTTATTATGTTACAAATGTTCGTCTTATCAACTCCACGAAAGGGTTCGTCCAGTAAATAGATTTGACGAGTTTTATGAGCAAGTAACTTGCCAACGAATTTGATTCGTTGTGCTTCGCCACCGGAAAGAGTAGAAACGTTCTGAAATAACGTTAAATAGCCAAGTCCGATGGATGTCAATAATTCAAGCGTTTGTCGCAATTTGTGATATTA
>JAITST010000097.1 GCA_031287585.1 Planctomycetaceae bacterium
TCCACTCGCAAGACGATTCCCCGATGTCGTGCGCCAAGCCGCGCCGTAACGAATACGAGAACACTCCTAGCAGCAACGATGAGCAGATGACCAGCCAAAACAACGAAATCAGATAATAATCAAAACCCAGTATCGGAATTTTCGGGTCGAAAAACGTGTCCCAAAAGAAATTCTTTGCAGGTCGGTAGAGCAGGAATAGCAACAGTAAACTGAGTAATGTCTCATAAAAAACTCGTGTTCGCCAGTTGTTTCGCCGTTTCACGATACGTTCACAAATCCGTTCCATCTCAAACGTGACGTTTTCCATAAACGAATTACCCGCGACTACCGACTCACGAAACGTTTGCTGCGACGTGCAAAAATCCGACGGCAACTTCGCGTCAATCGCAAAACCTGATAGAATTGTCGCCGCCTCGCGAAGTTGTCCTTCTTCCCAAAACGTTTGAATAACCGGTGTCGGGCGTTTTTTCTTACTCATACTCTTCACCTTCTTCGTACCTTCCCACAGCCCCCAAGCCGCGAGTTGCGGCAGCGAACGAACACGCGAAAGTAACGCCGTCGAAACTATCGTACCCATCCCTTGATAAATCCGCAGTACGACCGAAAACGGCGAGTAACCCCAAAGCGACGTAACACGTTCTAACAATCGCGACTCCCAAAGCCGCCTGTTGTTCATCATATCGTCGCTCACACGTTCCGCAAGACTTTGTCCGAGATGCCGCCGCTCTTCCAAAATTTTGTCACGCAACAATTCAACCTGATGCCAGTTTTTCTCAACTTCAACACGGCAATTACAGACCGCCTCCTCCGCCAAGTCCGCGAAGTTAGAATCACGAATACGCATTGCTGACTCTTCGTTCAAGTCGCGTGTGAGAAGATTGTGAAGGTCGGTGAAATCCTGCGAAAAAGGCGTACCGGCAACGCGGGCGTTAAGAGCGACGACTGAATCGACAAAGTAAATGCGTCCCGATTTGTAATGCTCGCTCAACACCGTTTTCCAGTCGTCACGAATATCAACATCGCGTTCGGCATGCGTTTGAACGAATACGAGCCGCGCGCCCGGCGCGGCATCGGTGAGTTCGTCGGTGACACGGCGGCTGCGGTATTTCTGTTGCGTGCCGACAATGAGTATAACGTCGCAATGCGGCAGAGCGGCACGAAGACGTGAGAGATTGGTTTCGTTGAGTTGCGTGTTTTCGGTTGTATCGGGGTCGGGACAATCAATTAACGCGAGCGATTCGAGGTCGGGAATGTTGAATTTTTTCACTATCATGCCAGTCGTGTCGATGCCCCACTGATTCGGATCGTGATTCTGATGACAGATGAAAATTGGTGTATCAGTAGTGGGACGCGACTTGCCTGATTCGACAACTTCCGCACCAAGTAACGCATTGATTAAAGCACTTTTACCGGTACCGGTACCGCCTAGCGTAGCGGCGATAAGAGGCATAGCCGCCCGCCGCCGCATCGACTTCGACCGCTGCACAAACTGTTCAACAATCAAACCGCAATCCCGCGCAGCCCCCCAATCAGAAGCACCGGAAACCAAGTTCTGCAACCGCTCCGTTATAGTATCTGTCCGCCCCAAATCATTCTCCCCGTTTCAATATGTATGCGTTCGTAAAGTATTCAAGAACAACAGTCCGCGAATGGTAGTCAAAGTATCTACACATCTGACAACCCACATTATACTACAATTTTCAGAAAAATTGTACGACGGAGAAAAAAGTTTGGTAAGGTGTCGGTTATAACGTACCGAATGTTTGTCCTTATTGACATCAAGCCGCATTGTTTGAGTAAAAAGGGTATGTAAAAACTAGAGTGGAATCCATTTGGCATTAAATTTGCTTGCCAAGGTATCAGCAAAATAAGTTAACAAGGTTTTAGAGAATTATTTTGCTATTATGCTTGGACGCAGCATTTTTTGTGCCATTTAATCGAAAATAAAATTCCCCATTTATTTTTACATACCAGAGTAAAACCCACTAATTTTGGTTAAGCAAAATATCCTGCATTTTTCAACAATTACAACGACTCGTTTTAGTTTCCGAACAAGTCTAATGAAAATGTTGTAAAATACTGTACTCCATCGGTTGATTTGCGAGGAGTGTTTCCTCACTGATGGATGTTTGTCGTCAAACTTTTTTTGAAAGGATGTGTATCATGAGAAATGCATACATTGCTCTGTTCGTCGCTTCGGCTGTGATTACTTTGGTCGTAATTACCACTGTTTCGTTGTGCTATGCTGTTCCTTGCGCAACAGGTTCGCAAGTTTGTGATTTTGTTATAGATGCAACACACAGATGTAAGAACGGTGTTGGCACTAATTCTATTATGCCAAACGAGAACACCACCAAAAATTATGTGGAGACTGGTAAAAGTTGCGGGATGGAATGGTACGTTGGAGGTTTTGTTACATACCCCACACTTGAAACGTGTGGAACGGCTGTTTCGCCTGACTGCAGTTGAAAAACGTAATCGTAACTTCTAAACTACCTGTGTTCCCGTTTTACAGTCTAAAAGATACTATTTTTTAGTGTTTGGAAACGGCAAAAGTTTTTAGAAGTTACCTAATGCAACGGCAAGTCGGGAGTCTATCTGAAATCTCAATTATTCAAATTTTGCCATTTGGCTATTGATATTACTTGCTGTGATTCGTGGGGCGGTCTTTGGGATTGCCCCTGTGATGATTTGTGTTCGTCGAATATTTTTTGTGCTATACTCAATACGATTGAAAACTGCGTTACTCACCCTTGTTTGCCATTCGAAAACAAGGGCATAGTCTTACAAGGCGAACTATTTTCAACCGTAATGGGTGTATATCCGTCGCAGGTTGCTGTTTGGGGACGATAAATAACAACAATTTGTGATAGGGTAAGTTATAGTTTCGGTTTTGTCCCCATAATATGTGGTAACTAATATGAGATTAAAAACTAATGCTTTTTGTTTGATATTTTTGTTGTTCTTTTTTTCTTGCAGTCCGTCTTTTTGCAGAGAGGGCGACTTGTCGGCAATTTGTCAGAATGGTTCTTTGTCGGTGGGGCGTATTCGTTCATACCAGTTCAGGTGCGAAATAGAGGCAAGGTTTCATAATCCTGTTGACAAGCCTCGAACGGATATAGGGTTGTTTTGGCAATCGGGGGACAACATCTTCGTAAAAACAGAATTATTTAATCCAGACAATATTGCAGTTGATGCTCTCGTTGCAGGTGCTATTTATACTTATAATGGTTCACTATATCAATGGTATATACCCGGAAGAGATGCCCTTTCTTTTTCAAAACAATGTCGCCATCCCACGCCATATTGGATACAGAACCCGATTATTTTTCCATATTACTGGTTTGCAGGCGAGCGGGCAAATTGGTCTGAATTAAAAGATAAAGAAAGATGGGTAAATCTGTTTAAGGAGGCACGTTATGAGGGAAAAAAGAACGAAAATAATGTGAATTATGAGGTAGTGTCGCTTCCCAACACACGCAGTAAAAAAAGAATCCATGTTTACTTCGCAAAAGATATCGAGTATTACCCTATGAAGTCTTTGTGTGGTAAGAAAAACAAAATAATATTTAGTGTTGAAGTCAAACGCTACAATCTAATTGACGTTGATGGGCAAAAGACGGTGTTTCCGTTAGAGATTGTAGTGAAAGATGGAACTGAAACAGAAGGTTTGACAATAACATCTACGATTGATGAATCTTCTATTAAAGTAAACCATAACATTGATGAGGATAAGTTTACCCTTTCGCCTACGATGGCTAAAGTTGTATATGATTATGATGAAGAACTTAAAAAAATGGACCCATCGTCGTTACCACCAGATGAAAATTATTTACCGCCGCCAATTCCCAACCATCAGTGGACACCAAAAAAGTTTGTTGTGCTTCTCGCTATTAATGGTGTCATTATAGTGTTGTTGTTACTGCTACTGTTATTGCGGCGTAAGAAGTGAGAACAAATGAAAGAGGATACTGTACTGTGAGATTACCAATTTCAAAATGGATTCCAGAGTGGTTGCTCGTAATCATTATTACTGTGCTGGGTGTTATTCAAGGTGGACTTGTTTACTATGTGTTCAGCATTAGTATGGGTTCACCTTGTATTCAGGTCGATAAAACAGAGGTCGATTTCGGAGTGATACCGCCCAATTAAAGATTACGAGAACTTTTTGTTTAACAAATACCGGAAAATCTACGTTGGTGATTAGTGAAATTCATACGGGGTGTGGTTGTGTGGAAGCGAACTTACCACAAAACAGAATTAATTCAGAAGCATCAGGTGAGTTGCGGGTGACTATGGAGGTTGATGGATATGGTCAAACTACGCCAATCTATGTTTTTTCTAACGATCCACAAAACCCGATTATGCAGTTGTCTGTCAGGGCAGAACCAGCAATGGAATTGATGGTTGAGCCATCTGTTGTTGATTTTGGTCAAGTAGAAAGCGTTGATGCATTACCGACCAAGAAATCAATTAAACTATTCTTAAATACAGATGTATTTAGCAAGCAAGGATTGAATAATCTCTCTTTCATGACCAGTGAGCCGTACCTACATATTGACCGATTCACAAGAATCCGATGGTAATACAAAACAGATAACAATAACACTTCAAAAAGACGCACCAATTGGAGAAATTTCTGCAAAACTGTATGTTGGTGATGGTGAGAATGATGTAACTGTACGTGTAATTGGTAACATTCGTGGTCAGTATTATGCTCTGCCGCAATCTTTGATTATTGGGCCTGTATCGAACAGTGATAGCAAACTATCGTCAACGATAACATTGAAAACGCGAGAGACTGGTACAACTTAAAATGTCCCCCAAATTTTAGCGATTGAGGCGAGTGATTCAATAGAAAAATTTGTGACAACATCAGTGGAAAAAATGTCAGAAATTTCTGTTGTGATGAATCCAGATTCGTATTCGAGAGTCTGGTCATCTCACGAAATTAGCGCACGATACGTGTGAAATGTTCTAGTAATGGTGGTCCAGTACAAGAAGTAAATATTCCTGTACTTATTATTTTGAAAAATTCAAAAATTCGTGACTGATAGTTCTGTAACCTCAGTGGTCTATACATCTACCTGCGACATCAGGATACATTGGTTTATTGTAACGCTATTGTTGGCTGTTCAAACGGTGCTGTTGTGTGTTCTCTCGTGGCAAATGTCGATCAATCATACAGAATTGAGCACTGGACTGCAAAAACTGGGCGCGAAATGGGAGGTGAAAACGATCCAGTTTACGGCATCTTCTAAAAACCTATTGACTCAAAACAACAAACCCCGTAAAATTAGTGACTTGCTGAACGAAATAGTGGAGTTTTTAGAAGTTGCCTTACTTTATAGAACGAGTCAATATAAGTGGAGCGATAGACATTGATACATTGGAAACGGTAGTTGCGTTCGCAGGTTCTGTGAACGCACAATTGACGATTCGCCTGCTTGAAAAGTTGATAGAAATTCATTTTTGCCGCCGCACTCGCAGAACTTTAACTTGCTAGAATGTTTGTGGAAGTTTTTTAAGAAAAAGATTTTGTACAATAAGTACCATGAAAAGTTTACAAACTTTTTAGCCGCAGGTAAAAAATTTTTCCGAATTATGAGTAATTTTCAATCGTGTTCAACATCCCCTTGCGTCTATTCGCCGTCTTGTAATTTACTCCGAATCCATTCTTGGTCTGTTTCTGATAGGAGTTTGAGGTCTATGAACGCGGCGCGTCCGGTTGCGGTTTGTAGATTTACTCTGTTGTCTTCGAGATTTACGAATTTTGCTACGAATGTTTTTCCCTTTTCGGGAATTGTCCACGTGCGAAAATCTAAATTAAAACGAAATGCCTTGCAGCGTTCCGTAAAATTATCAATCTTATCCAACGT
>JAITST010000104.1 GCA_031287585.1 Planctomycetaceae bacterium
CCGGACAACACATTTCCGATGCCGGAGACAACGCCCCGCACAATACTGAACGCCGCTGAAAACGCTCCGCCGATGATTTGCGGAACGGCGCGGAAGGCGGAAAGAATCAAGCCCGGCACAGCAGCGAAGAACCGGACAATCCCCGCAACGATTGCCGGAATATTTTGGATGATAGAAAAAAGCGTTGCGATAATCCCGCGTGCAGTTGTTGCAAAGAGACCGACCAGTCCGCTGACCGCACGGGATAAAAGAGAGAACACCTGTACTCCCGCTTCCACAACGAAAAAACTTCTCGCTAACGCGCCAACCCATCCTGCGATGCGGGAGAACACAGACATAATCCACGCTGTGACGGTTCGGCGTTGTGCACTGGCGTGGAGAACGCCGAATGCGAGCGATAGGAAGTAATGTTGGCAAATCTATGTGAAAGATTATTTGAAACGGTCTTGATTGCGTTTCGGAATTGCGATAGACTATTCTTTTGACAATCCACAGTCGGAATCTGGTTTCGGAGTGAGGTAGTTTAGCTTGAACTTACATCTTACGCTGAAACCTGACTTTCTTACAAGAACAAGATTTGGAAAGTGCAGATTAGATATCATCGGTTTTTACGTGTTTGCTGAAAATAATCTTTGTGATTGTTGTGCATTCTTGACATTTTCTGTTGCAATTTCAGCATACTTTTTCATCATTTCGATACCAATAAAGTTTCTATTTGTCTCTATTGCTGCGACAGCAGTAGTTCCGCTTCCAAGAAAAGGGTCAAGCACTATATCCTCTTCGTCTGTAAATAAGCGTATTACACGATATGCCAACTCTTTGGGAAACATGGCAGAATGTTCTTTGTTTATTCTAACACTCGGTATTTCCCATATTTGCCTAAGCCCCCATTCTTTCTATTCGTTGGGTATCAATCTTTCGCGATTCACAATATATTCCCCAGGTTTCCAAAAAATATATAAGTATTCTGTTTCACTTACACTTTTTAGCGTGTTAGTTGTCCATTTACAATTTGCCCAAGCGGGGTCTTTCTTCCAAATGCGTTTATCATAAAGAAATAATCCTGCATCATAAGCATATTGTTCAATAGTTTTCCACCAACGAGTTTAATATGTGTTCCTGCTGCGTATTTTCCTCCCCGAATATTATTTCCGTTCATTCTTCTGTCAACAGTTTGTTCACTGCAATTAAGTACGGAAGCAATAACCGAATAATTGACTTAGCAGACTCGTTAGAAACCGCTATCAACAAACGAAACATAATGTTGAACGCATACCAATGAGAGTACAAACAAAATTACCCGACGAAGTACAAAAAGTATTATCCAGTACAGGCGAAACTTGCTTGCACCGGACGATTTTTGGCGAAAAAAATTGTAACTGTTCACGGTAAAAGTGTATCCTCCACACTGAAAGGGCAACGCGAACCGACGGAGATGGTACGTTTTCAAACGGTAGAACGATGAGCAATGAAATTATTATTGCCAATCCTCCTTATAATGTCGTTTTCAAGCGACTGATGTAAGATACCAGAAACGCGACATCTTTTACACCGACAGCCGTCTTGCAAGTGCCACTGCCGCGCTGGCGTTTTCGCTATATCCGTCCGCGCCTATTTGCTCCGCAAATTCCTGCGTGACCGGCGCGCCGCCTATCATTACTCTTGATTCCGCTCGTATGCCGGATTCTGTTAGGGCTTCGATTACCTTTTTCATCTGCGGCATTGTTGTTGTCAGAAGTGCTGACAGGGCTACTATTGTTCCCTTTTTTTCTTTCACGGTTTCTACAAACTTTTCCGGTTTAACGTCGACCCCCAAGTCAATTACCTCAAAACCACCGCCTTCAAGCATCGACGCTACCAGATTTTTGCCTATATCGTGCATATCGCCTTGAACTGTCCCAATCACAACACGACCAACTTTTTCTACACCAGAATCCCGCAATAGCGGGTTCAGTATCTTCATCGCTTCTTGCATCGCGCGTCCTGCCAAGAGCAGGTCGGGAACAAAAAATTCGTTTGTCTCGAAACGTTGCCCAACTTCACTCATTGCTGGAATCAAGTGATTGCCCATTATATCTTGCGGGCTTTCACCTGATTCAATGAATGACTTCACTGCGTCAATTGCTGTCGGGGCATCACCTTCGACTATTGCGTTAAATAGATTACTTTTTTCCGTCATTTGATTCTTTCTATGTGTTTAAGTGTCCGGTAGGAAACAGGATTCACGAACGAGGTAGTCTACACTATTTTCTTCGCTTTGTAAAGTGCCGCCCCACAAAAAAAAGGACGCGCGGACGCGCCAACCGGACTTCTTTTTGGGCTACATTTTTTCAACAAGAAAAATCTCACCGGTATTGAAATCAATTTCCCATTGTCCATGCTCGGTGCGTTCCCATTGATATTCTTCCGCTCGCTCATCCCACCAATGTTGAAACTTGCTGTCGGTCTCGCCCATATCGGCAACGGCTTTTTCGTAAAGCGATTGGTTTTCCGGTTTAATAATCGGAAACAACTCCGCCAACGCGTTTTTACGCTCAAAGAGCCGCTGTATTTCGTCCCGCTGCTCGGCGGACACCTGCCCCACTTTTTTAGCACTCATCGGTTTTTTCTCCTTTCGGTTGTTCACGTTTCTGCAACTCGTCGAACGGGTCGAGATAATCAATTTCAGCAATCGAAACGTCGTCTTGCAAAAACAACGGCTCAATCAATGTCCGCGAAGCATTGCGTTCCAAGTGCGCATAAACACATTGCTGACGCGACGGCGTGTTGACTTCAAGTGTCGTTTGCTTGTTGAGATAAACACACCGCTTGCAATGATACGCATCACAATGTTCACAAATCGGGGCGTGGTCGAGTTGCAAAAGTTGTTGATTTTTAATCGGCAATGCGTGCGTTTGCAGGACGGTATCAATGTCCGTAATCGGTTCCGCTCCCTGATAATAAAAGCCCGGACAAAGATAAAAATTGCCGGTTGGCGCAATCGAAATGTGTTTGATTCCCGCTTCGCAATGATTCGGCTCTGTGAGAATCAATCTGTCTGTCAGGAACGACAATTCCAGCGGCTTTTGTTCTTCCCGTTCCGGCAGCCAATTCACCAGCGAATCGAGAACCGATTGATAAACAGCAAAATCATCGCCGCTTGCTTCTGTCAAATCCTTGATAACAAGCGAAATACGATTGTATGCCAAAGAATGTTTCGCAAGAAAATCAGGAAGTTGCGGCAGGTTTCGCCGGTTGATCCGCAGTATCAACGCCTCGCCGCCAAAGGAATCGTTCCAAGTATTCGTTTCGTAATCGAAAATGTCAAACGAATTTTCCGCAACCTCTTTCGACTCAACGGAGCGAAGAATGATATGATTGCACTCGTTCAAAACGGTACGAAATTCGTTTGAAAGCGGTTCGTTGCCGGCAATGACATTGAGCGAAAGATTATTCGTCAAAGCGTAATAAACAACTTTCCGCAATGTTTCGACGGACATTTGCGTTATCGCCGCAACTTGTTGCGTTTTATAATGACAAAACGACGGCGCGTTGGCATCGGCAAGAAGCAGTACTGACTGTAATCTTTTCCGCTTTTGCAAACGGCGAAGGCGGACATCGTCTTCCGGCGGCGGAACGATTTTATCGAGTTTGTTCCACAGATAATTGTTCGCCCGAACCCGCGCCTTGTGCATCTTGCAGATATAAGTCGCCCGCTGAAAAATGGTATCCGTTTCGGCGGTATCGTAATTGAAACCCTGACACCAAGCACAACCGGAGGCAACTTCGCAGTCGATACATTCCGGCGACGATTGATTGAGCCGCTTCAATGTCAGAAATGAACGCAACTTGTTCGTATCATAACCGTCCCGAATGTTTCCTACGGTAATCTGCTTTTGGTGTTCCAGCGAATACTGGGCAAAGCGGATACATGGAACGAAATCGCCGCTGGTCGTGATACCCAACATCCGACCGGCACCGCACCAATTTTCGTTATTGAGAACACGGTCAAGCGGAAAGCCGATGTTTCGGTCAAAAAGCGTGCATTGATACTTTTCGTAGAGTTTCTTGTCAATGATTTCGTCCGCCAGTGCAACGAGTTGCTCTTCGAGAATGGTATCGTCGCCGTCTTGCCAAACGTCCTCGAAGATACAATTCATCCCTACGGACATAATGCCGAGTTGCCAAAGATGCAGCACGGAATCCTTAACCATCGGTAAATCATCGTGCGAAAGAGTCGCCTTTGTCGAAGCATTGGGATACTGCGCCAACCACTGCGGAATCTGTTTGACAACATCATCGTAACAGCCCTTGCCGTTCGGATAGACCCGCTGTTGATTATGCTTTTGTTTCGTACCGTCAACGGACAGCATTATGCTGACGTGCGTTCGGTTCTTTGCGAGAAATTTTTGAACGTGCGAATTATCATAAAGCAGTCCGTTGGACGAAATGTTGATGCGGTAATTGTCGAACCACGGATGATTTAATTCAAACATCCGTATTTTGGCATAATCGCAGATTTCGTCCATCAGTTGAACTTCCAGCAGCGGTTCGCCGCCGATGAAGTCCCAAACAACGGAACCGTCATTAAAAATATCCTGATGTGTCAGAACGTAATCAATCGCTTGTTTGGCAACGTCAAAGGACATCACCGCAAACGAATTTTTACCGCAGATATAACAGTATTTGCAGCGCAACTGGCAATCTTCGGTAAGAACGAACGTGATATTACGGACAGAAACTTCACGCCACTGCTTGAAAGGTTCGGAGAGTTGTATGTTGGTTTTACTCATTGTTTTATGGTTGTTGTTTTATAAGCGGGACGTGTCGTGAAACGAAACGTCCCGCTCTTGATACCGTTTTATCGTTGTGTACGAGCATCAATTTCCGTTTGTGAAAGTTTCCAACGTCCACCGTCTTCGGCTGTCCTTGGAACATGTTCAACACGTCCTTCATCAAGCAGTTTGTCCAGAATACCGGACACAATCGCATCGTTTTTTCCCGCTGCCCCCTGCTTTCGATACGCTCCGATTGCCCTGCTGATGTCTGCCGGACCAAGTCCGACATAGTTGCCTCAGCGCCGGGACCCGAAATGCGGGGGCGGCCCGTCTCGGCGCCAACGGCGGCGCCCGCTGACGGACTCATGCGTTCGCCTCGTACTGAGCGAGTTGTTTCATTCCCAGCAGGGCATGCCTTGACCCGAACCAAGTCTGGGTTCCGATCGTTTTCTGGTCGAACGTGGGCAAACTAACACGTGGGGCAGTTCGGCACGATGGTGAGCCTCGACTCGGCGTTCCCGGAGTCACAATGCGGGATGACATGGTCTGTCGCCGGCTCGCGTATCGGAGAATCCGAAGGGGAGGTCGTTGATGCCGCGTTCACTTTCACAATCGTGTTCCGCCGCTCCCGACCATGGACGACCCCGGTGGAAGGAGTAACGCCGTCGGTATTTGAAATGGCGTCGCACCGGCGTTCGGGCTCGGCGTTGCCCGTTCCACAGAAGCGCCTGGTTCCTTCGGAGTATCATTATCCTGTGGCGATCACTCACAGTCCGGCAGTGATCCCACGTCCTCTTGTGCATTCTCCACATCGTCGCCGACGACCTCCCAACGCAAAGCAGTTCGTTCGCGCGCCGTTCTCGGGCACCATCGTGGGCCTTCCTCGTGGGCATCAGTCGCGTGGTTGGGCACATCGATCGAGTCTCGCATCCCCCAGGACGCATCAAGTCCTGTTTGACAAGGCAGGCCGTCAATCCTGTGACACACAATCCATGCGACCACGCGCGCCACTCCTCCTCTTGCGG